>CAVPQF010000105.1:0-18223 GCA_963707225.1 uncultured Gammaproteobacteria bacterium | reverse complement strand
GATGGTCGAGTACGTCGACGGCTCGGTGCTGGCCCAGCTCGGCAACCCGGACATGCGCACCGCGATCGCGCATGCGCTGGCGTGGCCGGAGCGGGTCGAATCCGGCGTGCCGTCGCTGGACCTGGCCGCCTGCGCCCCGCTGCAGTTCGAGCCGCCGGACCTGGCCACCTTCCGCTGCCTGGCGCTGGCATTCCAGGCACTGCGCGCCGGCGGCGACGCACCGGCCGTCCTGAACGCGGCCAACGAAGTGGCGGTGGAAGCCTTCCTTGCCGGCGCGCTGCCGTTCCTGTCGATCGCCGACGTGGTCGAGGCCGTGCTTGCGGAACTGCCGGCGCAAGCCGTGGTCGATGTTGAAACCCTTTGTGAACGCGACCGCACGGCCCGGGAGGCGGCTCGCCGCGTTCTGCGCAATGCTTGCTGATATTCTTGCTTCGATGACTTTTCGCCACGGTACTTGATGACTTCCTTCTTCGGCTCGGTGTTCTGGTTGCTGGTCACGCTCGGCGTGCTGGTGACCTTCCATGAATTCGGCCACTACTGGGTCGCGCGCCGTTGTGGGGTCAAGGTGCTGCGCTTCTCGGTCGGCTTCGGCAGCGCGATCTGGAAGCGCATCGGCCGCGACGGCACCGAGTACCAGATCGCCGCGATTCCGCTGGGCGGCTACGTCAAGATGCTGGACGCGCGCGAGGGCGAGGTCGACCCGGCCCTGCGCGAACAGGAATTCACCGGCAAGTCGGTGTGGAAGCGCATCGCCATCGTCGCCGCCGGGCCGGGTTTCAACCTGATCTTCACCATCGTCGCGTTCTGGCTGATGTTCATGCTGGGCCGCCCGGACGTGGCGCCGGTGGTGACCGCGACGCCGCAGAGCCTCGCCGCCAGCGCCGGCATCCAGCCGGGCGACCGCATCCTCAGCATCGACGGCCGCGCCGTCACCACCTGGACCGACTCGATGGACGTGGTGGCCAACGCCCTGCTCGGGCGGGCGCCGCTGCCGCTCACCGTGCGCGGCCAGGATGGACGCTCGCGCGAACTCGTGCTGCCGCTGGACGAATTGCCGCCGGGCCAGGACGTGGGGCAGTACCTGGGCAAGCTCGGCCTGAAGCTGGCGCCGCCGCCGGCGATCGCCGCCACCGTGATGCCCGGGCAGCCGGCCGCGCTGGCCGGCATGCAGGGCAGTGACCGCATCGTCAGCGTCAACGGCCAGCCGGTGGGTGACTTCATCGCGTTCGGCAAGCTGGTGCAGGCCGAGGCCGCCAAGTCACCCAAACTGGCGATCGGCATCGAGCGCGCCGGCCGGCCGCAGCAGCTCGCCGTCACCGCCAGGTGGGAATCGCTGGAAGGCCAGCCGCAGAAATGGGTGATGGGTGTCGGCGCTCCGGCCGCCGAAACGGCCACCGTGAGTTACGGCCCGATCAAGGCGCTGGCCGCTTCGTTCAGCACTACCTGGCGCAACACCACGCAGACCTTCAGCATGCTGGGCAAGATGCTGACCGGCGAGGCCTCGACCCGCAACCTGTCCGGCGTCATCGGCATCGCCGAAGTGGCGAATGCGTCGGCCAGCATGGGCCTGCCCTGGTTCCTGCAGTTCCTGGCGCTGGTGTCGCTGAGCCTGGCGATCCTCAACCTGCTGCCGATCCCGGTCCTGGATGGCGGACACCTGCTGTATTATGTGGTGGAGCTGATCAAGGGCAGCCCGGTCAGCGAACAGGCGATGGTGGTGGGCCAGTACATCGGCCTGGCGTTGCTGTTCACCCTGATGGGGCTGGCGTTCTACAACGATATCCACCGCATGCTGCTGTCGTGATGCCGATGCCCGGCGACTGCAGCATGCCGACGACACGCCTGCCTGCGCCAGCCGCAGCATGGCGCGGCGGCGTGTCAAGCGATGCATTCCTCCCGCGGAATGCGCACTCTCTTTCGAGGCAGGGCCTGTCCCTGCCTCATGCGTTGATCGGGGCGGCCGTGCTGGCCGCTCCATCGAAATAACCCAACGGAATCGACGATGAAGCGTATCGCCGCGCTGATCCTGCTTGCCTCCCTCTCCGCCAATGCGTTCGCGTTCGACCCGTTCGTGGTGTCGGACATCCGCATCGACGGCCTCAGCCGGATTTCCGCCGGTACCGTGTACAACTACCTGTCGATCAACAAGGGCGACCAGTTGACCAACGACGAGGCCCAGCGGGCCATTCGTGCGTTGTACGCCACCAAGTTCTTCAGCGACGTCGAGTTCGACCGCGAAGGCAGCATCCTGGTGATCAAGGTGGTCGAGCGGCCGTCGATCGCCAAGCTGACCCTGCGCGGCAACAAGGACATCAAGACCGACGACCTGAAGAAAGGCCTGAAGGAAATCGGCCTCACCGAAGGCGAGACCTTCGACCGCCTGGCGCTGGACAACGTGCAGCAGGAACTGATCCGGCAGTACTACAACCGCGGCAAGTACAACGTCTCGGTCGATCCGCACGTGACCCGGCTGGACCGCAACCGCGTCGCCGTCGAGATCGAGATCCGCGAGGGCAAGGCGGCCAAGATCAAGGAACTGAACATCCTTGGCAACCACGCGTTCACCGACAAGCAGATCCGCGACGGTTTCGAATCGGACACCACCAACCTGATGTCGTGGTATTCGAAGGACGACCAGTATTCGCGCGAAAAACTCTCCGGCGACCTGGAGAAGCTGCAGTCCTACTACATGGATCGCGGCTACGCCGATTTCGGCGTCGACTCCACCCAGGTGGCGATCGCGCCGGACAAGCGCGCGATGTACATCGACACCAGCATCAAGGAAGGCGAGATCTACAAGGTGGCCGACGTCAAGCTGCTAGGCGAGCTGATCCTGCCGGAAAAAACCATGCGCCAGCTGGTCTTCGTCAAGGAAGGCGAGACCTTCAACCGCGCCGCGGTCGAAGCCAGCACCAAGGCGATCAAGGCGGTGCTGGCCAATATCGGCTACGCCTATGCCAAGGTCACACCGATCCCGAAGCTGGACAAGGAAAAGCGCACGGTCGACCTGACCCTGTACGTCGAGCCCGGCCAGCGCGTATACGTGCGGCGGGTGGTGTTCCAGGGAAATACGCGCACCGAGGACGGCGTGCTGCGCCGCGAGATGCGCCAGCTCGAGGGCTCCTGGTACTCGCAGGCGGCGATCGACCGCTCCAAGGTCCGTCTGCAGCGGCTGGGCTATTTCAAGACGGTCGATGTCGACAAGAAGCTGGTGCCGGGCACCCAGGACAAGGTCGATGTCACGGTCAAGGTCGAGGAGCAGTCCGCCGGCAGCATGCAGTTCGGCATCGGCTATTCGCAGTATTCCGGCATCATCCTGAATGCCTCGGTGTCGCAGAACAACCTGTTCGGCAGCGGCGACAGCTTCTCGATCAGCGGCGAGCGCAGCACCTACTACACGCGCCTCGGCCTCAACTACTACAACCCTTACCTGACCGACAGCGGCATCGGCATCGGCTACAGCGCCTCGTACTCGAAGACCGACTACGGCAACACCGATTTCGCCAACTACGCCACCAGCGCGAAGAGTTTCTCCACCTACCTCGGCATCCCGATCAGCGAGACCGACGGCCTGCGCGTGGGCCTGGGCCTCAGCAGCAACAAGGTCAACCTGTTCCCGGGCTACAGCCCGCTGGTGCTGATCGACTACCAGAACGAGATCGGCAACCAGACCATCCACACCTGGACCGGCACGCTGGGCTGGAACCACGACACCCGCAACCAGTACTGGGCGCCGACCCGCGGCGGCCTGCTCTCGGCCTCGACCGACGTCGCCCTGCCCGGCTCGACCGTGCAGTACTGGAAGCTCTCCACCGAGGCGAACCACTACTGGCCGATCGGCAAGGGTTTCGTTCTGTACCTGGATGGCCAGGTCGGCTACGGCAAGACCTATGGCAAGAACGGCATCAGCGACGACGCCTACGATGCCCTGGCGGCGGCCAGCAAGGCGGACAACCCCAGCCAGAGCCACATCATCACCGACATGCGTCAGGACCTGCCGTTCTGGCAGAACTACTACGCCGGCGGCGTGCGCGACGTGCGCGGCTACCAGGACAACACGCTGGGACCGCGGGTCTGCATCGACGGCAGCGCCCCCAATGCTGGCGGCATGTGCAACAACGGCGCCTATTACGCGCAGCCGATCGGCGGTGCGTTCAAGGTGCTCGGCACCGCGCAGGTGTTCCTGCCGCTGCCGTTCCTGAAGGACGTCAACACCGCGCGCGTGTCCTGGTTCATGGACGTCGGCAACGTCTACAAGGATTACAAGAGCTTCGATGCTTCCGAGCTGCGCGCGTCCACCGGCATCTCGCTGCAATGGCAGGCGCCGATCGGCCCGCTGATCATCAGCCTCGCCGTGCCGTTCCGCTCGAAGGAAGCCGACCGCCACTACGAGGAGCGCATCCAGTTCACCTTCGGCAGCCAGTTCTGACCTGATCCGGAGTCGGGGGACCGAAGAAGGCGCGGCCAGGCCGCGCTTTCTTTTGCCGGCCTGCCTCTGCCGGCTTGGCGCACTGCACGCCGCGGCGCCACCCCCTACAATGGCCGGCAGGTTCCGGAGCACGCATGAGCGCAATCAACTACACGGTGGCCGAGCTGGCCGAACGGTTCGGCCTCAGCTTCAGCGGCGATGGCGCGCGGGTCATCGACGGCGTCGGCACGCTGGCCGGCGCCGGCCCCAGCCAGCTGAGCTTCCTCTCCAACAGCAAGTACACCGCCCAGCTGGCCACCACTCGCGCCGGCGTGGTCGTGCTGCGCGAGGAAAACCTCGCCGACTGCCCGACCGCGGCACTGGTCGCGCGGGATCCGTACGTCACCTATGCGCGCATCGCCACACTGTTCGAACGGCTGCCGGCCGCACCGGCGGGCAGCCATCCAAGCGCGGTGGTCGCCGCCGGGGCGCAGGTCAGCGCCAGCGCCAGCATCGGTCCGGGCTGCGTGATCGCGGACGGCGCGGTGATCGGCGACGGCGTCGTGCTCGGCCCGCACTGCATCATCGGCGAGGACTGCACGATCGGCGCCCAGTCGCGGCTGGTGGCGCGGGTGACCCTGGTCACCCGGGTCACGCTCGGCCAACGCGTGCTGGTGCATCCCGGCGCCGTGATCGGCTCGGACGGCTTCGGCCTCGCCTTCGACAAGGACCATTGGATCAAGTTGCCGCAGCTAGGCGGCGTGCGCATCGGCGACGACTGCGAGATCGGCGCGAACACCACGATCGACCGCGGCGCGCTGGACGACACCGTGCTGGAAGAAGACGTGCGGCTGGACAACCAGATCCAGATCGCCCACAACGTGCACGTCGGCGCGCACACCGCGATGGCCGGCTGCGCCGCGGTGGCCGGCAGCGCCAGGATCGGCCGCTACTGCATGATCGGCGGCAACGCCGGCGTGCTCGGCCATCTGGAACTGGCCGACCGGGTTACCATTACCGCCAAGAGCCTGGTCACGCATTCGATCCGCGAGCCCGGCGAATATTCATCCGGCGTGCCGCTGCAGGACAACCGCCAGTGGCGGAGGAACGCGGCACGCTTCAAGCACCTGGACGAGTACGCGCGCCGGTTGTCGGCGCTGGAGAAGGACAGCAACAATGAGTGAGAAAAGCGACTTCATGGCACTGCCGATCAACGTGGAGCAGATCCAGGAACTGCTGCCGCACCGCTACCCGTTCCTGCTGGTGGACCGCGTGGTCGAGATCGTGCCCGACGTCAGCGTGGTCGCGCTGAAGAACGTGACCATCAACGAGCCGTTCTTCCAGGGCCACTTCCCCGGCCACCCGGTGATGCCCGGCGTGCTGATCGTCGAGGCAATGGCGCAGTCCGCCGGCCTGCTGACCCAGTTGAGCCGCCGCTTCAAGGGCGACAAGGGTAGCCCGCTGTTCTACCTGGTCAAGGTCGACAACGCGCGTTTCAGCGCACCGGTGGTTCCCGGCGACCAGCTGCGCTTCGAAGTCAGCCAGAAGCGCCTGGTGCGCGGCATGGGCCTGTTCGCGGCACGCAGCCTGGTCGACGGCAAGGAAGTGGCCAGTTGCGAACTGATGTGCGCCGCGAGGGCCCACAAATGATCCATCCCACTGCGCTGATCGAACCTTCCGCCACCATCGGCGCCAACGTCAGCGTCGGCGCGTACAGCGTGATCGGCGCCGAGGTCGAGATCGGCGACGGCACGCAGATCGGTCCGCACGTGGTGATCGAAGGGCCCACGAAGATCGGCCGCGACAACCGCATCGCCCAGTTCGCCTCGCTGGGCGGCGCGCCGCAAGACAAGAAATGGCAGGGCGAGCGCACCGAACTGGTGATCGGCGACCGCAACCTGATCCGCGAATTCGTCACCATCAACCGCGGCACCGGCGATGGCGGCGGCGTCACCCGCATCGGCAACGACAACTGGGTGCTTGCCTACGTGCACGTGGCGCACGACTGCCAGATCGGCAACAACGTGGTGTTCTCCAACTACTCGGCGCTGGCCGGGCACGTCACCATCGGCGACTGGACGATCCTGTCCGGCTATTCGGGCGTGCACCAGTTCTGCAAGGTCGGCGCGCACGCGTTCATCGGCATGGGCTGCCTGGTCGGCCACGACGTGCCGCCATTCGTGATGATGGCGAACGAGCAGCAGGGCCGTCCGCGCGGCATCAACAGCGAGGGCCTGAAGCGCCGCGGCTTCGATGCCACGCGCATCGCCGCGATCAAGCGCGCCTACCGCACGCTGTACATGGCCGGCCTGCCGCTGCCCGAGGCGCGCGAGAAGCTGGTCGAGCAGGCGCGCGAAAGCGACGACGTGCGCGCCATGCTGGAGTTCATCGACCACAGCGAACGAGCGCTTGCGCGCTAGCGCGGGAATCGGGAATGGAGAATCGGGAATGGTTACGAGCCACTGCACTTGCCAGCCTTCCATGCTTGTGCTCCCGCTGGCGTCATGAACTCGACGAAACAATCGGAATACGCGGCTCCTGCGATTCCCGATTCCCGATTCCCTACTCCCGGCTCCCCGCTGATCGCCATCCTGGCCGGCGAAGACTCCGGCGACCAGCTCGGCGCCGACCTGATCGTCGCGCTGCGCCAGCACTATCCGCAGGCGCGTTTCGTCGGTATCGGCGGCGCGCGCATGCAGCGCGAGGGTTTCGATTCCTGGTACGACATCCGCGAGCTGTCGCTGTTCGGCTTCAGCGAGGTGATCCGCCACCTGCCCCGCCTGCTGCGGCTGCGCAAGGCGCTGGTCGCGCGCCTGCTGCAGGCGCAGCCGGCCGTGGTGGTCGGCATCGACGCGCCCGACTTCAACCTCGGCGTGGAGCAGCGCCTGAAACAGGCCGGCGTGCTGACCGTGCACTACGTCAGCCCGTCGGTCTGGGCCTGGCGCGAGAAGCGCGCGGAGAAGATCGGCCGCAGCGCCAGCCGCGTGCTGTGCCTGTTCCCGATGGAGCCGGCGATCTATGCGAAGCACGGCGTCGACGCGCGTTTCGTCGGCCATCCGCTGGCCGACCGTTTCGCGCTGGTGTCCGACCGCGTCGGCGCGCGCGAGATCCTGCAGCTGCCGCAGCAGGCGCCGGTGCTGGCCGTGCTGCCCGGCAGCCGGCTGTCCGAAGTCGGCCGGCTGGGCCAGGCCTTCATCGACGCGGCGAAACGCGTGGCCGCCGCCGTGCCGGGGCTGCGCGTGGTGATTCCGGCCGCCAATCCGCAGGTGCGCGCCAGCCTCGGCGAACTGCTGGCCCGCGGGTCGCGTGACGAAACCGCGCCACAGCTTCTGGACGGCCATGCGCACGAGGCGATGCTGGCCGCCGACGTGGTGCTGCTGGCCTCCGGCACCGCCACGCTGGAGGCGATGCTGGCGAAGCGGCCGATGGTGGTGGGCTACCGCGTCGCGCCGCTGAGCTACCGCATCGCCCGCGCGCTGAAGATGCTGAAGACCGACGTCTACGCACTGCCGAACATCCTGGCGCGTGCCGCCGGCCTCGGCGACGGCCTGCTGGTGCCTGAACTGATGCAGGACGACTGCACCGCCGAGAACCTGGCCGCCGCCACGCTGGCGCTGTTCAAGGACAGCGAGCGGCGCGGTGCGATCGTCGCCGCGTTCGAGCAATTGCACCAGGCCCTGCGCGGCGGCCTGGAAGGCCATGCGGGGGATCGTGCGGCAACGGCGATTGCCGAACTGATCGACGCGGAACCTGCCCGTGGATGAGTGCCTGGCCCCTGCCGGCTGCGTCGAACCTTCCCCTCGGGAAGAGGAGCGGGCGCGCGCAAGCAGCATCCTCGTTGCCGGCGTCGACGAGGCCGGCCGCGGCCCGCTGGCCGGCCCGCTGGCGGTGGCCGCGGTGATCCTCGACCCGGCCCGCCCGATCGCCGGGCTGAACGATTCCAAGCTGCTCAGCGAAGCGAAACGCGAGGCGCTGTATCCGCTGATCATCGAGCGCGCGCTGGCGTACTGCATCGTGTTGATCGAGCGCGACGAGATCGACCGCGTGAACATCTTCCAGGCCACCATGGCCGGCATGAGCCGCGCCGTGGCCGGTCTCGTACCGGTCGCCCACGAAGCCCTGATCGACGGCAACCAGCTGCCGAAAGACCTGCCCTGCCCGGGGCGCGCGATCGTCGGCGGCGACGCGCTGGAACCGGCGATCAGCGCGGCGTCGATCCTGGCCAAGGTCAGCCGCGACCGCGTGATGGTCACGCTGGACGGCGTGCATCCCGGCTACGGCTTTGCCGTGCACAAGGGTTACGCGACCCCGGCGCACCTGGCCGCTCTGCAGCAGCTCGGGCCGTGCGCGCAACACCGCCGCAGCTTCGCGCCGGTGCGCCTGCTGCTGGAGCAGGCGCGATTGTTCTGACCGATCGGCGCGGGGATTCCCATGCTCGAACGGCCTGGTCGCGAACCCGCCGAGATTGATCCGCGCAGCCCATTCGCCCATGCAACTTTTCCTCGCGCAGGCGCATCATTCACTACGGGAATCGCGATCAGCAGGGACGCGCCAGCAACACCGGCCTGTCGTCCGCACGAGACCCGCCGGCCACGGTCACAAGCGCACGCAAGCCCGCAGGAGTCGTGCCATGATGCCTCTACAGAACCGCCCGCCCGTACTGCCCATGCAGACCATCCCGCCCATGCCGGAATCGGTCGTCTTCGCGCCGGCCAGCCTCGACGAGATCCTCCCCTCGCACGTCGACTACAACCTGCACCCGCTGCTGGTGCACGGCCTCGATCACTACGTGATCGTCGACGACAAGGGGGAGCGCTTTTACATCCGCTGACCGCGCCGGCCAGGTCCGCGGCACGCGCTGACCGCGACCCCTTTCTCGGCGCCAGGCATGTTGCTACGCTGGCGCCATCAATCGGGGGATGGATGACATGCGCAGGATCGGCGTCGCACTGTTGGGCCTCATGTTCTGCTTCGCCGCGAGTGCCAAAGTGAGACCCGGCGAAACGCCGCCGGATGCCTTGGGCACGACCCAGCGCGGGCAAGTGGTGACCGTCTCGTCCCTGCACGGCAAGGTCGTGGTGGTCAGCTTCTGGGCCACCTGGTGCGGCTACTGCATGAAGGAGCTGCCGGTACTGGCAGGCCTGCAGACGCTGGCCACCGAACGCGGCCTGCCCCTGCAGGTGGTCACCATCAACCACCAGGAAGATCGGCAGACCTACGTGCGGACCGTTCGCGCCCTGCGCCCGCGCCTGCCCGGCCTGTTGATGACCTGGGACCACGACGGTGCCCTCGGCAAGCCCTACGGCACCGACAAGGGCATCCCGGTCATGGTGATGCTGCATCGCGACGGCACCGTGGCCCATGTGCACGTGGGTTATGGCGAAGACATGCTGGACAGCCTGGTCGCCGAGATCAACGCACTTCTGGCCGAACCGGCACCGCCGGCGGTGGCCGCCGCGCCGGGCTGAGCGGAGCTTCCGGCGAGGCACCGCCGCACTTCGCGCAAACCGCGCACAAGTCAATCTTGCCGCTGGGCAAGGCGCCGGGTAGCCTGCAGAGACCTACCGCGCAAGAACGCATGACCGTCCGCTATACCCACCTGCACCTGCACAGCGAATATTCGCTGGTCGATTCGACCATCCGCATCAAGGCGCTGGTCGCCGCCTGCGTGCGCGACGGCATCCCGGCGGTGGCGCTGACCGACGACAGCAACATGTTCGCGCTGGTGAAGTTCTACAAGGCCTGCAACGCGGCCGGCATCAAGCCGATCGGCGGCTGCGACCTGTGGATTTCCGCGCCGGACGACCCGCGCCCGTGGCGACTCACCCTGCTGTGCCAGGACCGCGACGGCTACCTCAATCTGTCGCGGCTGGTCTCGCGCGCCTGGCAGGAAGGCCAGCACGGCGGCCGTGCACTGGTCGATGCCGGCTGGCTGAGCGTCGACGCCAGCAGAGGGCTGATCGCCCTGCTCGGCCGCGAGAGCGAAGTCGCCCGCATCGCGCTGAACCAGGGCACCGAGGTCGCACTGGCAAAGCTGCGCCCGCTGGCGCGGCTGTTTCCCGAGCGGCTGTATCTGGAACTGACCCGCTGCGGCCGCGACGGCGAGGAGAACTGGAATGCCGCGGCACTGTCATTGGCAACCGAACTCGGCCTGCCGGTGGTGGCCAGCAACGACGTGCGCTTCCTCAAGCAGGACGACTTCGGCGCGCACGAGGCTCGCGTATGCATCAACCAGGGCCGCGTGCTGGCCGATCCGAAACGCCCGCGCGAATACAGCGACCAGCAATACCTGAAGACACCCGAGGAAATGGCCGCGCTGTTCGCCGACATCCCCGAGGCGCTGGAAAACACCGTCGAGCTGGCCAAGCGCTGCACCCTGGAACTGAAATTCGGCACCTACTACCTGCCCGACTTTCCGGTGCCCGAAGGCCACGACCTCGCCAGCCACATCCGCGAGCTGTCGCGGCAAGGCCTCAAGGAACGCCTGGCCAGTGCGCCGCTGGCCGCCGACCACACGCTGGCCGATTACGAAGCGCGGCTGGAACGCGAGCTCGACGTCATCATCGAGATGGGTTTCCCCGGCTACTTCCTGATCGTTGCGGACTTCATCAACTGGGGCAAACAGAACGGCATTCCGGTCGGCCCCGGCCGTGGTTCGGGCGCGGGCTCGCTGGTCGCCTGGGCGCTGAAGATCACCGACCTCGACCCGCTGCAGTTCAACCTGCTGTTCGAGCGCTTCCTCAACCCCGAACGCGTGTCGATGCCCGACTTCGACATCGACTTCTGCATGGACCGCCGCGACGAGGTGATCGACTACGTGGCGCGCAAGTACGGCCGCGACCGCGTCAGCCAGATCATCACCTACGGCTCGATGGCGGCCAAGGCGGTGCTGCGCGATTCCGGCCGCGTGCTCGGCATGGGCTACGGCCAGGTCGACAAGCTGGCGAAGATGGTGCCGCCGCGTCCGCTCGACCTTACCCTGTCCGACGCGCTGGGCCGTTCGGAGAAGTCGAAGAAGGAACCCGATCGCGTCGTCAGGGAATTCTGCGAAGCGTATGAGCAGGACGAGGACGCCCACGCGCTGATCGACCTGGCGCTCAAGCTCGAAAACCTCACCCGCAACGCCGGCAAGCACGCCGGCGGCGTGGTGATCGCGCCGACCCCGCTCACCGACTTTGCGCCGCTGTACTGCGAAGCCGGCGGCGGCGGCGTGGTGACCCAGTACGACAAGGACGACGTGGAAGCGGTCGGCCTGGTCAAGTTCGACTTCCTGGGCCTGCGCACGCTGACCATCATCGACTGGGCGGTGAAGGCGATCAACGCGCGCCGCGCGAAAGAGCGACCCCCTCTGCCCTCCGGGCATCTTCCCCTGCAGGCAGGGGAAGACAATTCGGAGCAGCCTGCGGCTGCCGCGAACTCCATGGGCGAGGCGCCGCTGGATATTTCGCAGTTGCCGCTGGACGACCCGAAACCGTACGAGCTGCTGAAGAAGGCGCAGACCGTCGCGGTGTTCCAGCTCGAATCCTCCGGCATGCAACGCATGCTGAAAGACGCAAAGCCGGACCGCTTCGAGGACATCATCGCGCTGGTGGCACTGTACCGGCCCGGCCCGATGGACCTGATCCCCAGCTTCATCGCGCGCAAGCACGGCCGCGAGGAAGTGGAGTACCCCGACCCGCGCGTCGAGCCGATCCTGAAAGAGACCTACGGCATCATGGTCTACCAGGAGCAGGTGATGCAGATGGCGCAGATCGTGGGCGGCTACTCGCTCGGCGGCGCCGACCTGCTGCGCCGCGCGATGGGCAAGAAGAAGCTGGAGGAAATGGCGAAGGAGCGCGCCAAGTTCCGCGAGGGCGCGGCGAAGGACGGCCTCAGCGGCGAGAAGGCCGATTCCATCTTCGACCTGATGGAAAAGTTCGCGGGCTACGGCTTCAACAAGTCGCACGCCGCCGCCTACGCGCTGGTCTCCTACCAGACCGCATGGCTGAAGGCGCACTACCCGGCCGAGTTCATGGCTGCCACGATCTCCGCGGACATGGACAACACCGACAAGGTGGTGACCTTCCTGGACGAATCGAAGGCGATCGGCATCACCGTGCAGCCGCCGGACGTCAACGCGTCCGAGTACATGTTCGTCGCGGTCGAACCCGGGACGATCCAGTACGGCCTGGGCGCGATCAAGGGCGTCGGCCAGGGCGCCTGCGAATCCATCGTCGCCGAGCGCGCCAACGGCAGGTACACCGACCTGGCCGATTTCTGCCGCCGCGTCGATCCGACCCGGCTCAACCGCCGCGTGCTGGAAGCGCTGATCCTGTCCGGCGCGCTGGATGCGCTGGCGGCGAACCGCGCCAGCCTGATGCTGCAGCTGCCCGATGCGATCAAGGCCGCCGAGCAGCACCTGCGCGACCGGCAGTCCGGCCAGAACGACATGTTCGGCGCCGCCATGGGCAGTGCCAGCGCCACGCCGGTGCTCGAGATCGCGCTGCCGACCGTGCCGGAATGGCCGCTGGAGCAGAAGCTGCAGGGCGAGCGCGACACGCTCGGGCACTACCTGTCCGGCCATCCCACCGACCCGTGGAAGGACGAACTGGCGCAGCTGTCGACCTGCCCGCTGGGCGAGATCGTCGACCGCTACCAGCCGCCGAAGCCGCGCCGGAACGACGACGGCGACAACAACCGTTTCCGCCGCGGTCCCGACACGCCGTGGACCGTCGCCGGCATGGTCACCTCCGTGCGCAAGCGCGGCGACAGCGATGCGTTCGTGCGCCTGGAAGACGGCAGCGGCATCATCGAGGTGAGCTTCTTCGGCGAGCTGTACCAGCAGATGGCGCCGCTGCTGACCCGCGACGAGATGCTGGTCGTCGACGGCGGCCTGCGCATCGACGACTTCTCCGGCGGCGGCTTCCAGCTGCGCGCGCGCAGCGCCTGCTCACTGGCCGACGCCTGCCGCCGGCATGCGCGCCTGCTGCAGCTGAAATTGAACGGCATCGGCCCGGGTTTCGTCGAACAACTGCAGCACGCACTGGCCGGCTATCGCGGCGGCCGCACCAGCGTGACGCTGCACGGTTACCGCAACCGCCATGCACAGGCCGATCTCGAACTCGGCGAAGCCTGGCGCGTGGAAGCCATCCCCGAACTGCTGCGCACCGTGCGCGCCCTGCCCGGCGTGCAGGCCGCGCGCCTGCGCATCGTCAAGCAGCAGGACTGAGCCGACACATGTTCCCTCCCCTGCTTGCAGGGGGAGGAGTCAAAGAAGGCTCACTTCCTGCCCCGCTCCAGCATCGCCTTCAGATCCGCAAACGGATTGCCCGTCGCCGGCGGTGCATCCTCCACCGCCATCACCCCGCCGCGCACGTGGTCGATATGCCGCGAGTGCTCGTTGTCGTGGCAGTACACGCACAGCAGTTCCCAGTTGCTGCCGTCCGGCGGGTTGTAGTCGTGGTCGTGGTTGCGGTGGTGCACGGTCAGTTCCTGCAGGTTCGCGCGGGTGAACTCGCGTGCGCAGCGGCCGCACACCCACGGATACATCTTCAGCGCACGCTCGCGATAGCCCAGCTCGCGCTGCTCCGCGTTGCGCCGGGCCTCGGCCACGATGCGGTCGAGCTTTATCGTTTGGCTTCCGTGGATCGGGCGATTATTCGCATGGCAGCTTATGAACTGGTTCATGAAGCAGATACACCGCCAGGGGTAGCGATTAATGAGGCGGTAGAATTAGCCAAAACATTTAGCTCATTTGAGTCGGCAAAATATATTAATGGGGTACTAGGGAGTTTGATAGCGCAGTTGCCGGAGGATCGAAAAGAGAAAAACGAATAAATAGAGAGAGGCAGAGACGAATCAGCGGGTTCGTCTTTTTTTTTATGATAATTGACAAATATTTTTAATTTTTCTCCCAAAAATAATAGATTCACTGTTGTTATAATTTTAACTAAAGGGAGGGGGATTTTATTATGAGAAGCAGTCGTTTTTTATGCAGTGTTTTTTGTAGCCTTTTTTCCTTTGCTATCTTCAGTATTTTTGGACTCTCTGTTGTAGCGCAATCCTCTTTTTCAGGTAAAGGGGTGAAAGTAGCCATTATTGATTCAGGAATGGATATGCGATTGCCTGAATTGAAAGATCAAGTTGTTGGTGGATACGATTATGTAGCGAATCTTCCTGTATCGCAATTAACCGATCCGGATGGACATGGAACTCGGGTGGCCAAGGTGGTGCAACAAATGGCACCTGACGCAAAATTATTGATATATCGCGTGTTGGATGATCAAGGTTGTGTAAGTTGTATCAATTTAGTGATTCAAGCGATTCGTCAGGCCGAAGCAGATGGTGCTGATGTGATTAATATGTCTTTAGGCTTTGATCGTAGCCCCAAGAGCCCATTAATCGATGCGGTTAATGATGCTGTGAAAAAAGAGATCGTGGTGGTGGTGGCCGCTGGAAACGAAGGGCTAGATGGCGTGGACTCTCCAGGAACTTCATCTGAAGCGATTACGGTCGGAGCAACGAAGGCGGAGGAAGGCGGCGGGCCTTTTTATATAGTGAATTGGAGTTCGCGTGGACCGATGATGAATATGCTATCGATCAAGCCAGATGTGGTTGCCCCAGGTAAAAATGTAAAGCTTCAGCTGAAGAGGCAAAAGGTGGAGTTTAGCGGAACCAGCGCGGCGGCTCCTCATGTGGCGGGAGTATGTGCACTCTTAAAAGAGGCTCATCCCGAGTGGACACCAAGGCAAATCAAGGCAGCATTGAGCAATAACGCTATTTCTTTAAATGATGAAATGGGAGATCCGTTGGATTGTTTTACGCAGGGGGCTGGATTGGTTGACTTGGATACCGCAGTCAAAGCAGAGACACTCATATATCCAAACAGTTTAAGTTTCGGATATGTGGGCCGAGTTTCTGTAGGACGAAAAATGGTTCGTTCCTTGACGCTTGAGAATCAGTCTACTGAGACTAAAACGTATCGCATGCAGTCTTTTTTTAATACATCTCATCCAGGGGTGAACATAACGGTCCCGCGTAAAGTTACTGTTCCTGCTAAAGGGAAAAAACGTGTATGGATTACGATAACACCAACGGCATCTAAGACAGAAGTGTATACAGGAAGGATTGAATTCATTGCATCGGATCAATCAATGAGCATTCCTTTTGCGATCGGGATGGGCGATGCTCCTTTTGGTGTAGAATCAGAATTGCTTGAAGCGGAAGAAACGCAAAATGTAAAAAAAGCGCGCCAGACGTCTCAGGCGGACAGCTGGGTGAAACCGAATCGATATGATGTGCATCTTTATCTACCATCGGCGGTAGATGTATGTTGTGTGACCGCTGTGCCGAGTGGAAGTAATGATTCTACGAGTTATCCCATTTATTATCAGGAAAATTTGGATAAAGGAGCTTGTGGATTTACGTGGAATGGCAAAGGGTTAGCTGGGAATGATTTACCAGAGGGAAAATATAAATTGAAGGCAATTGTTTATAAAAACGGGGAGTACAAAGATAACAATTACAGCAGAGTGTTTATTAGCCGTACACCTCCGCGATTTACGGAGCTTACGTATCCGGCGAGAGGAAAAAGTATACAATTGAAGGGGATCGTGGAGCAGCATTCACGTGTGGATATATATGAATTTTATTGGAAAAAAAGTTCTACGGATCAATGGAATCGAGCAGAACTTAAGAAAATAAAACCAGGAAAGTATAGATTTTATCTGACGAAGGATCAAATTCAATTTGGTGATGAGATTGATTTGAAAGTGGTAGATGAACGAGGCAGTTACAGTCAGTGTCGAAAAGTAGTCAAGTGAGAGCACCCGTTGTGGTGCTTGTTTTTTTGAGTGGAGTGTTTACACCTGTGAAGTAACAAGATAAACTGGAAAAATAGACCCAAATGGTAAGGGTGTGACAGCGTGTCTTATCTGATCATGGATGGCAAACAGATTGCGCAAGAGATACGAAATGAATTGAAAAAAGAAGTGCTTGCACTGAAAAGTCAGGGAGTCCATCCAGGTCTTGCCGTGATCTTAGTTGGCGATCATCCCGCTTCGGAATCGTATATTCGTGGGAAAATCCGTGCCTCCCAGGAGGTAGGCATTACCTCTCGGTTGATTCGTTTTTCCCAGGATACAGAGGAAGAAGTGTTATTGAAAAAAATTATCCAATTGAATATAGACCCCGAGATTCATGGAATCTTGGTTCAGTTGCCTCTGCCCAAGCAAATTTCTCCATTGCGTGTGATCGAGACGATTTCACCGACGAAAGATGTAGATGGATTTCATCCCTATCATCTAGGCAACATGTTGCTTGGTGAGCGAGGTTTTTTGCCTTGCACACCCTATGGCATTATGGAGCTACTCAAACGTTATGATGTCTCTCTTGAAGGAAAGCATGCTGTCGTGGTAGGGCGAAGCAATATTGTGGGGAAGCCAATTGCTGTGTTGCTCCAACAAGCGCATGCGACGGTGACGATGTGTCATTCGCGAACCGAAAACTTGCCATTTTACACCTCGCAAGCGGATATTCTCATCGCAGCAGTCGGACAAGCCGCATTAATCACCGCACAACATGTGAAAAAGGGTGCGGTTGTGATTGATGTCGGGATTAATCGTACCGATGCCGGGAAGTTGGTAGGCGATGTGGTATTTGCTGAGGTAGCACCAAAAACCCGATTGATCACCCCAGTTCCTGGTGGTGTTGGTCCGATGACGATTGCTATGCTCTTGAAGAATACAGTGCAGGCTGCTAGGGGAGTTTGACGTGCGAGTGGAGAACACCAAAGAAATTTGGACGGTGACTGATTTAGTCACCTATGTAGCGGAAGGTTTCAATCAGGATCCGATTTTACGCAATGTATGGTTAGAGGGAGAAATCTCTAATTTTTCTCAGCACCTGAAAAGTCGACATATGTATTTCACCATTAAAGATGAATATGCCAAGTTGAAAGCGGCGATGTTTGCAGGCAACAATCGCCGACTTCGATTTTTACCGAAGAATGGGGATCGTGTTTTGATCCGAGGGTATTTGGCGTTGTACGATCGTGAAGGCCAAGTGCAGTTGTATGTCCAGGATATGCGCTTAAGTGGATCCGGTGATTTGTTTGAAGCGTTTGAAGCTTTGAAGCAACGATTAGGGCAAGAAGGTATTTTTGCAAAAGAAAAAAAATCACTGCCGCGGTTTCCCAATCGCATTGGTGTAATTACTTCAGCGGGTGGAGCGGCTTTACGTGATATTTTGATTACACTACGTCGACGTTATCCATTGGCATCGGTAGCAGTACTGCCTGTATCGGTACAGGGAGAAGGGGCATCATTTGAGATTGCGAAAGCGATTGAAGAAATCAATACGTTAAACGATATCGATGTGGTGATTATGGGTCGCGGAGGCGGATCGGTTGAAGAATTGTGGGCGTTTAATGAGGAGCGGGTAGCCAGAAGTATTTTTGCTTCTCGCTTACCGATTATCTCAGCGGTAGGACACGAGACCGACGTGACGATTAGTGATTTTGTTGCCGATGTGCGCGCGGCAACGCCTACGGCGGCGGCTGAACTGGTGGTTCCATATCAGGAGGAATTAAAGAACAGATTACACGATTTACAATTCCGCCTTCAACGGGCTTATCAAGCGATGGCGGATCGAAAACGGGATCGCTTGCAACGTGTGCTGGATATATCGGCGCTGGGAAAACCGGAATTGTGTACAACTCCGTATGTGATGCGTTTTACTCAGATGCAAGCGTCATTAGCGCAACGTATAACCGATTGGCAAACACCATTTGCCCAACCGTTAAAGCAGTTTCGATTACAGCTCCGTTATCATGAGCCA
>CAVPQF010000104.1:0-15480 GCA_963707225.1 uncultured Gammaproteobacteria bacterium | reverse complement strand
ACTTTGCCCTGGCTCATGCTGATAACTCCGGATGAATCTCTTTAAGATTTCGATTTGTACAAAGCGCCAATGAAACGTCGCTCTTACTAGGAGTGCGGCCACGGATGGCCGCCTTTTGATCTTGTTCTGCGATCACGGATGAGCGCATTTATACAGCTGCAGCGCCACTGACGATTTCCGAGATTTCCTGGGTGATCGCCGCCTGGCGCGCCTTGTTGTAGATCAGCGTCAGCTCGTCGATCACCTTGTTCGCGTTGTCCGACGCGCTCTTCATCGCGACCATGCGCGCGGCATGCTCGCTGGCCAGGTTCTCCAGAGCCGCCTGGTACACCACCGATTCGATGTAGCGGGTCAGCACGTGCTCCAGCACGGTCTGCGCGTCCGGCTCGTAGATGTAGTCCCAGTCGTGGCTCGCTTCCAGCTTCACGCCGGCGTAGGCCGACTCGCCCGCTTCCTGGTGCGCTTCCATCTCCGCGGCCACCAGCGGCAGCGGCAGCAACGCATCGATGGTCGGCTTCTGCGTCATGGTGTTGACGAAGTCGTTGTAGGCGAGGAACACGCGGTCCAGGCCGTTGGCCTGGTAGGCGTCCATCATCACCTTGATCACGCCGACCAGCTGCTCGAGCTTGGGCTTCTCGCCGAGGTGGCTGACGCTGCCGACCAGGTTGACGCCCTTGAGGCGGCGGAAGAACGCCACGGCCTTCTGGCCGATCGCCACCACGTC
Source organism: uncultured Gammaproteobacteria bacterium (assembly GCA_963707225.1). Taxonomy (GTDB): domain Bacteria; phylum Pseudomonadota; class Gammaproteobacteria; order Xanthomonadales; family Rhodanobacteraceae; genus Rhodanobacter. Next base: position 14,756 of record CAVPQF010000104.1, on the reverse strand, counting down.
CACCTGCACGCCCTGCTTCTGCCATTCGGCGATCGCCGGCAGCAGGCGGCGGAACAGGTTGGAGTTGAGGCCGCCGCACAAGCCGCGATCGGTCGACACCACGATGTAGCCGACCCGCGCCACGTTGTCGCGCTGGACCATGAACGGATGGCTGAAGTCGGTGCTGGCCTGCGCCACGTGCGCGATCACCTTGCGCATCGAACGCGCATACGGACGCGAGGCCTTCATCAGATCCTGCGCCTTGCGGATCTTCGAGGCCGAGACCATCTCGAGCGCGCGCGTCACCTTGCGCATGTTCTGCGTGCTCTTGATCTTGGTTTTGATTTCGCGTCCGCTGGCCATCTATTTCGCTCGCTATGCTCGCTTCGGGGGAACGGGGAACGGGGAACAGGGAACGTGATGCGTCTGGCAAGCCCGCCGCATCCCGCCTTGCTTCACTCGTTTACCACGCCCTCCTTGATTTCAATGCTCTTTCAGATGGGGAAAGGAACCGGGATCACTGGGTGCGCTGATGCTGACGTCCCCGTTCCCCATTCCCTGTTCCCCGCTCTATTACCAGCTACCGGTCTTCTTGTACTCGTCCAGCGAGGCCTTGAAGACCGCCTCGATGTCCTTGTCCCAGTTGCCGGTGGCGACGATGGTCTTCATCAGGTCGGCATGGTTCTGGTGCATGAACGCGTGCAGGCCCTTCTCGAACGGCAGTACCTGGTTCACCGGCAGGTCGTCCAGGTAGCCCTGCTCGGCGGCGTACACCGACAGTGCCAGCTCGGCGATCGACAGCGGCGCGTACTGCTTCTGCTTCATCAGCTCGGTGACGCGCTGGCCGCGGTCGAGCTGGGCGCGGGTGGCCGGGTCCAGGTCCGAGGCGAACTGCGCGAACGCAGCCAGCTCGCGGTACTGCGCCAGCGCCAGCTTCACGCCGCCGGACAGCTTCTTGACGATCTTGGTCTGCGCGGCACCGCCGACGCGGGACACCGAGATGCCGGCGTTCACGGCCGGGCGGATGCCGGCGTTGAACAGGTCGGTTTCCAGGAAGATCTGGCCGTCGGTGATCGAGATCACGTTGGTCGGCACGAACGCCGAGACGTCGCCGCCCTGGGTCTCGATGATCGGCAGCGCGGTCAGCGAACCGGTCTTGCCCTTCACTTCGCCGTTGGTGAACTTCTCGACGTACTCCTCGGACACGCGCGAAGCGCGCTCGAGCAGGCGCGAGTGGAGATAGAACACGTCGCCCGGATACGCCTCGCGGCCCGGCGGACGCTTCAGCAGCAGCGAGATCTGGCGGTAGGCCACGGCCTGCTTGGACAGATCGTCATAGACGATCAGCGCGTCCTGGCCGCGGTCGCGGAAGTACTCGCCCATGGCGCAACCGGAGTACGGCGCGACGTACTGCAGCGCGGCCGACTCGGACGCCGAGGCGACCACGATGATGGTGTTGGCCAGCGCGCCGTTCTCGTCGAGCTTGCGCACCACGTTGGCGATCGACGAGCGCTTCTGGCCGATCGCGACGTAGATGCACTTAATGCCGGAATCCTTCTGCGCGATGATCGCGTCGATCGCCAGCGCGGTCTTGCCGGTCTGGCGGTCGCCGATGATCAGCTCGCGCTGGCCGCGGCCGACCGGGATCATCGCGTCGACCGACTTGTAGCCGGTCTGCAGCGGCTGGTCGACCGACTTGCGCCAGATCACGCCCGGCGCGACCTTCTCGATCGGTGCGTTGAGCTTGGCGTTGAGCGGGCCCTTGCCGTCGATCGGGTTGCCCAGCGCGTCGACGACGCGGCCGAGCAGCTCCGGGCCGATCGGCACTTCGAGGATGCGGCCGGTGGTCTTGGCGGTGTCGCCTTCGCGCAGGTGCTGGTATTCGCCCAGTACCACCGCGCCGACCGAGTCGCGCTCGAGGTTCAGCGCCAACGCAAACGCGTTGCCCGGCAGCTCGATCATTTCGCCCTGCATCACGTCGGCCAGGCCGTGGATGCGCACGATGCCGTCGGACACGCTGATGATCGTGCCCTCGTTGCGCGCTTCCGCACCGAGCTTGAACTGCTCGATGCGGCTCTTGATCAGTTCGCTGATCTCGGACGGATTCAAAGTGGTGCTGGACATGGTCATCTATCCCGAAAATGAAAAGCTCTTTTTAAGAGTCCGGCCTGGATGGCCGGTTTGGCTCTTCGCGAAACGGACTTCGCGTAAAATCAATGCGCCAGAGCGCTGGCCAGTTGCGCCAGGCGTCCGCGTGCGGAGCCGTCGATCACTTCTGCGCCGGTATCGATCACCACGCCGGCCAGCAGCGAGGCATCGACCCGGGTATCGAGTTCGATCTCGCGCTTGAAGCGGCGCTTCAGCGAGGCCTTGAGCTGCTCGGCCTGGGTCGCGTCCAGCGCCATCGCGCTGGTCACCTTGACCAGCAGCTGCGACTCGGACTCGCGCTTGAACGCCTCGAACAGCTCGGCCACTTCCGGCAGCAGCGCCAGCCGGCGCTGTTCGGCCATCTCGGCGAGAAACTGCCCGAACGGCGCATCGGCGGCCGTGCCGGACGGCAGATGCAAGGCCACCAGCTGCGCCGGCAGCACCCGCGGGTCGTTGCCGAGACCGGCCACGCGCGGGTCCTTCGCCACCGCGGCGGCGAACGCCAGCGCCCGCGACCATGCGTCCAGCGTGCCGGCCGCATGCGCCACTTCGAAGGCGGCGCGGGCGTACGGGCGAGCGAGGGTGATTGCCTGGGCCATGGATCAGATCTCGGCCGCGAGCTGGTCGAGCAACGCCTTGTGCGTCGATGCATCGACCTCGCGCTGCACGATCTTGCTGGCGCCCTGCACGGCCAGGGCGCCGACCTGCTCGCGCAGCTGGTCACGCGCACGCTGCGCCATCGAGGCGATGTCGTCCTGCGCCGCCGCCTTCAGCCGGTTGATCTCGCTGACCGCTTCGCCACGGGCCTTCTCGATGATCTGGTTGGCCTGCTGCTGGGCCTTGTCGATGATCTCCGAAGCCTGCTGGCGCGCCTGCCTTATCTCGCCGGCCACCTTCACGTCCGCGCTCTTCAGCTCGGCGTGGGCGCGCTCGGCGGCGTTCAGGCCTTCGGCGATCTTGATCTGCCGCTCTTCGATGGCCTTGTTGATGTGCGGCCAGATGAAGTGGACGCTGAACCAGATCAGGATGGCGAACGAAATCATTTCGCCAATCAAGGTCGCGTTGAAATCCATCGCTGCGTTACCTGTAAATTACGGGTTGAAACGGGCCCGGGGGTCACGACACCCGGGCCGAGCCGGCGGCGCCGCAGCGCCGCCAAGAGGACTTACGCGCCAGCCAGCTTTGACAGCAGCGGGTTCGCCACGGCGAAGTACATCGCCAGCGCCACGCCGATCAGGAACGCGGCATCGATCAGGCCGGCCAGCAGGAACATGCGGCCCTGCAGCAGCGGCACCAGCTCCGGCTGGCGGGCAGCGGCTTCGAGGAACTTCGAACCCATGACGCCGATACCGATACAGGCGCCGAGCGCACCGAGGCCGATGATCAGGCCCAGCGCGATGGCGGTGAAGGACTGGACTTGAGCAATGTGAGCGATGAGTTCCACGACGATCTCCTGAGAAATTCAAACTGAAATGGACAAAACGGTTGAAGCGAAAGGTTCGATGTACGCGGATCAGTGGTGATCGTGTGCCATCGAGATGTACACGATCGTCAGCACCATGAAAATGAACGCCTGGATCGAGATGATCAGGATGTGGAAGATGCCCCACACCGTGTAGCCGATGATGCCCGCACCGTACAACGCCCAGCCGGCCAGGCCCGCGCCAGCGCTGAACAGGCCAGCGATCAGCATGAACACCAGCTCGCCGGCGTACATGTTGCCGAACAGTCGCATCGCCAGGCTCACCGGCTTGGAGGCCAGCTCGACCAGGTTGAGCAGGAAATTCGGAATCCACAGCAACGGATGCTTGCCGAACGGCGCGGTGAACAGCTCGTGCATGTAGCCGCCGGCGCCCTTGGCCTTGAAGCTGTAGAAGATGATCAGCACGAACACCGTCAGCGACATCGCGAACGTCATGTTGATGTCGGCGGTGGGCACCGCGCGGAAATGGCCGACGCCGAACTGCTCGGTGATCCACGGCAGCAGGTCGACCGGCAGCAGATCCATCGCATTCATCAGGAACACCCAGACGAACACGGTCAGCGCCAATGGCCCGAGTACGCGGCGGTCGCCATGGAACACGTCCTTGACCTGGCCGTCGACGAATTCCAGCACGATCTCGACGAACGCCTGGCCCTTGCCCGGCACGCCGGCCGTGGCCTTGCGCGCCTTCAGCCAGAACCACAGGCAGAACACCACGCCCAGCACCAGCGACACGGTGACCGAGTCGACGTGCACCGCCCAGAAACCGCTCTTGCTCGCGTGCGGCGTGAGATGGGTCAGGTGATGCTGGATGTATTCGGTAAGACCGCCAGTCGGCTCGCTTGCCATGGATCAACCCTTGAATCTGAACGCCAGCAGATAAACCGCGTAAGCCGCCGCCAACCCCGTGATGGCGGCCAGCGGTGGCAACTTGAATTGGAACAGGATCACGATCAGCCCCCCGACGATCACGATCCATTTCAGGAGCATGCCCGTCAGCAGGCGACTCAACGCCAGGCCCGCCCCGCCGAGGCCGCTGAAGAATCGCGTCGACATCAACGCGGTCCCCAGCGCCACCAGCGCCGCACCTGCAGCCGCCGACACCGCTTCGCGGCGCCCCAGCGCCAGGAAAACCAGGCCAGCCAGCAGCGCAACAGCAAGCTGCAGCAAAATGATGCGCAAGGCGAGACGTCGACCAGAGGCAAGACTGTTCAGCACGTAGCGTCTCCGCGCGGCCTGCACCAGGCGGCACCGATACAGCTGCGGGCCACGATCCAATCCGCAAAAGTATATCAGTGCGGCAATTGCGCGGACAAGCCGTGCAGCCTGCGACATCGTGCCCGGCCGCGCGGAAATTTACCCTCGCCAGTCGCACCTGCCCGACCCGCCACGGCCTGCATGTTCCTGCGAACCGTACATACAAGCAGGGCCGAACACGAGGTTCGGCCCTGCTTCATCGCGTGAACTGCGACGTACGGCGGGATTACTTGGCGGCAGCCTTCTTGGCGGCAGCGACCGGCGCGACAACCGCGTCGTTGGCGGCCTGGCGCTGCTCCTGCACGAGCGCATTCAGCGACTCGGCGGTCTTCTGGGTGATCGCGAGCACTTCCTGCGAAACCGCCACCGCGCGCTCGGCGTTGTCGCGGCTCAGGCTGGTGCCCTTTTCCCACAGGCTGCGCAGGCCGTTGATGTCGCGGGTTTCCAGCGCTTCGGCGACGAATTCGGCGGAGACCTTGGCCTGCTCCTCGAGCGCCTTGAGCTGCAGTTCGGCGACCGTCTCGAGACCCTTCAGAGCCAGCGACTGCGCCTTGAACGCGCTGTCGGTGAACTGCTTGGTGAAAGCGAAAAGCTGGTTGTTGAGTTGCTGCGTCATGACGTAGTCCTCGTTGAGGATGGGGGTAGTGGCATGCACTCTAGCAACGCTTCTGTTGCATTGCAACATATATTTTCGCACCCAACTCGAATCGTCAAGAAACGTTCATGAAAAACTGCAACTTGGAACCATTGCAAGCACTGCCGCGTCGCGTCAAAAGCTGTCGCGGCTGCAGCTGGCTCCCGAGGTGCAGGTCTCGTGCACCACGACCTTGTCCAACCCGGCCAGGCGCGGTTGCAGCCGCTGCCAGATCCAGCGCGCCAGCATTTCGCTGGTCGGATTCTCCAGCCCTTCGATGTCGTTGAGATAGTGGTGGTCGAGCTGCTCGTACAGCGGCGCAAAAGCCGCCTTCACGTCGGCGAAGTCCATCACCCAGCCCAGTTGCGGATCCGGCTCGCCGGCCACGTGAATCTCGATGCGGAACGAATGCCCGTGCAGCCGCGCACACTTGTGCCCGGCCGGCACGTTCGGCAGCCGATGTGCCGCCTCGACCTGAAACATCTTGAAGATATGCATGGCGGACGCCTGCGCGTAAATGGATGTGTCGGCGGCAGAAAACACGCACGACGCGTTTGGTGGCTATGGGTGGACTCGAACAAGGACGTCAGCCCTTTGTTCAGCCCAATTCTCGGAAACTAAAGTGCAAAACCTACCGTCAAAGTTACCGTCAGACGCGAAATTTTGTCCCTTCTGTTCCCTCGAACATTGTACAGGCTGCCTTGATTGACGTCCCACTCTAGTCAACGAGAAAAGAGCGCGGCGACCACTCACGCTTCCATTTTGTGTTCGTAATACGGTCGTGCCCGGCCATCGAGGATCGCGTAAAGCGCAGCCAAGTTGTTCGGGTCTCAGCGGATTTGCTAATCCTGGTCGGCCAACTCGCTACGTTGTATGCCACTCAGGCTGCGCTGGGCATTGATCTTGTTGGTGGCGATCAATCGCACCACTGGATGCGGCCGCCCCTTAACCAGAAGTGCGACCGACAACCGCGCTGGAGCCACACTGAGGGATGAAGCGTCGGCTTGCCCGCGCTGTTCACGCTGAGATCCCATCGTGGCTTGACCTCACGAATCAGCATCAACTCGATGGCTTGCCCGCAACCGCAGGGGCAACGCATGCCCACACACCAATCCTCGTCCTCATCACGAGTGAGGACAAGATTGCGACGGGGCAAAGTCGACGGCAACGAATCGCCCTCTACGATCGTGAGGCGTCGCGCTGGCAGCGCGCGATCGATCAGTCGCCCCCACCGGCGGAACACCTTCATGTGACACCTGCCGGCATGGGTTGGGCAAGAAAGGGCAGCCCCAGCAAGGGTTCCTGGGAGCCCGTGCCAAGGAGGTGTACGTAGGCATGAGTGGCAAACACCTCCTCGGCAACGTACTCCTCTTCGCAGGCGGCGAGGCTGAACTGTGTGCGGGCATAACGCTCGTTCGGATCATGACGGAACGGATATGCTCGCGCGATGAATTCATTCACGCAGGCCGCCGCCGCGCGCATGTTCAAGCTGATAACGGCGGGTGCTTCATCGAGGGTGCCGCGGATGTAGCCAGCGTCCAGCTCCTGCTGGTGGGACTCTGGAGCGTTTCTATGCAGGTACTCGGCGCGGAGGCTCTCTGGTGTGTAGACGCCGCGGTCCTTGAGCGAGGAGCGCCCGGGTTGCACGTAGTCGATGCGACCGCACACGTCAGCGACGGCACGTGCGGTACTAGCCTGACGCGTGGGGATCACGACGCCCACGTCGAACAAGGGCAACAGATACGCGGACGCCACCATGTCGAGGATTTGTCGTGCTTCCAAGGAGTCGACGCAGCAGAACAGCACGTCGCATTGGCTGGCGGCGAGGATGGCCTCGCGAGTCAGGATCGAGAACGGTAATCCCTCAGCGACACCTGGGCCGCGATAGCCTTCCACCGCTTCGACGAACATCTCTACTTTGAGCCGGCGCGTGGCCGCATCGCTCTTCTTGGAGTTGAGGATGCGATTGAGGTTCTTGAACTCGACGACATCGAAGTCGGCATGCTTCACGTGCCCGAAGCCTAGACGATTGATCTGCTCGGCGGCGATCGATCCTGTGCCCGACACGCCGACCACCATCGCAGTGAGGTATCCCATCTCGGCCGTCATGGCCTGGGTGAATGCCATCGGGCGGGACGTGGGCGCACCATGGACCGCATCGTGCGCCCACCAGTACGCGATGTTGTGGCCCGTCACCGTCACCAGCTCGATCGGCTGTGACGTTAGGTTTGGGCCATACCACCGCGCCCGAATCGCGCCGTTCGGAATCATGATGGCACTGCCGTGAAACGCGCCGTGGTTGGCGAGTGCGCTTTGCATCAGAACACGATCACTGGCGTCGTCCAGGCTCGAAAAATCGAATTGATTGTCGGGATGCGAATGGATGAGGACAAGCGTCAGATCGTCCGCCTCGGCACGTTCCAATGCGTCTTCCACATAGGTGCCAGGCCAGCTAATGAAGTCGGGCTGGCGCTTGCGACATTTGTCGCAGGGGACCAGGACCATGTCGCGCACCAGCAGGCGCACCCGCGGCCCAGCCGAACGGCTACATAGGAGAATCGCCGCCACTTCGAGCCCGTCGCCCGGAAAGAGGTGGGCCTGCAGCCGCTCGTGTTGGATGCCGGCAAGGGCGAGAACGTGGGGCGTGCTCATCCCTGGATCTCCTTCAGCATGGCGGACTCCACCAGGGCCAGATGGGTAATGACGTTATCCGTCTGCGGATCCCACTCCGACGCCGAGCCGCGATGGCGAGACCAGCCGTTGAAGTTGTTCCCACCGATAACGGCGGATACTTGGGTGCTCGGGATCGGCTGGCCCGTCGTCAGGGCCAGCGCCGGATATGTGTAAAACATGTCGATCTGCGCGCCCGGGTAAGTGAGAGGGATTTCCAACGCAAGCAGTGTGGATTCCACCGTGAACCCGTTGGGCAAGGGATAGTCGTGGATCAGCAGCCAGCGACGACCTTTCCCATCCTGCGTGCTCTCGATGCGCGTTTCCCAGCGCCACTCCAAGTTATCCAGGAAGAGCATGTCGGCCGGAAGCAGAGCGAACATGCGGAGAGTGGCGGTAGCGCCTTCTCCGTTGTTCACCTCACGGGGGGTCAGGCGCAGCTTTTCGATACCGGGCGTGCGTAGATCGATGACGTCATCGAGGCCCACCTCGCGCTTGGGTTCGCCATGCACGCGCAGCACAATGATCCAGGGCTTAGTGGCGTCAAAGCCCGCGTCCGTAATCGCCTGACGCACGACGATGATGGGGTGCGGGACGGTCAGCCGCACACCCTGCACATTGAGTGTCCAATGTCGCGTCCTCGTCATGAACTGCTCGATCCCCGGACGGTCCAGGTCGACAAAGCCGTGCGCACCGAGGATGCGCTCCACCCCGTCGGGCAGCGTCTGATAGACCACCGCGTCCTCCGGCACCTGACCGAGCTTGCGCAGCTGGCCGCCGGAGATGATGCGTGCAGGCCATTCGTATACCGTCCCGTTGATGGCGAGCTTGTAGAGGCGGTCGCTCAACACGACCACGAAGTGGCGCGAGGTCGTAGCCAGGTCAACCACCTCCGTCGGCCGCACATCCTCCAGTTCGCCGTTCGCGAGGACGGCCAGGACTGTGGCACCTTGGTCCGGGGTAAAGCCTGCCGCTTGGGCGAGCTGCGTTCCGGTGGGCGTGGCCGTCGACACCTGGCTCTCGTGAAAGGCCAAGGAGAGATCGGCGACCTGAATGACCAGGTCACCGACAGCGTTAATGCAAGTAGCTTCAGCGTTCATGTTGGTGCTCGCTCTGCCCCGGCCCACGCCGGTTTTGCTAACTATACAACGCTTGCTAAGTTTGTAAAGCATTAATGAGCATGCTTTGCAGACTTAGATTTTTCTGCTACCCTTCGAATAGCCGAAAAGCCGCACCCCGTGCGGCAGGTGGTTCGCATGACAGAGAAGAGAGATACGCGCGCGGCGTCGCAAACGACAGCCGCTAACCCGCTTGGGCAGTACCTGCGCAAGGCGCGTCAGGACGTATCGATGACGCTGCGGGACGTGGAGGAAGCCACAAATAAGGACGTGTCCAATGGTTATCTTAGCCAGCTCGAAAGCGGCAAGATCAGCAAGCCGTCGCCGCATGTGTTGCACACACTGTCGACCGTACTGAACGTTGACTACGAAACACTGATGCAGCGTGCGGGGTACATCCTGCCCAGCGCATCGTCGCGCGCGCAAGGCGCCAAGCACGGGCGGGCGGCCACGTTTGCGATCGACAGCCTGACATCGGACGAAGAGACGGAGTTGCTCCAGTATCTGAACTATCTTCGTTCAAAGAAGAAGTAGCGATGCCACGGCCGGACGACTCGACACTAACGCCCAGCCAGATGGCTCGGATTCGCAAGGAAGCAGAGCGTGCCCTGCAGCAAGCCGAGGCCCTCGGTGTGTTACCCACGCCGATCGACGAGATCATGCGCGTGGCGCAGATCAGGGAAGTCGAGGAAGACGTCCTCAATCCGTCCTTCGTGGCCAAGATCGTGGCCAGGGCCGAAAAAGCGGGGCAGACGATCCGGCGTGCGCTCTCCAAAGTAATGGGGCTATTTCACGCCTCTGAAGGGCTGATCTTCATTGACCGTACGCTGATGAAGGTAAAGCAGCGTTTCGTGCGATTGCACGAATCTGCGCACGGCTTCCTGCCGTGGCAGCGCCCCATGTATTCGCTGGTCCAGGACGGTGAGAACGCGCTTGACCCGGATACGGCGGATTTGTTTGACCGCGAAGCCAATACCTTCGCGTCCGAGGTGCTCTTTCAGCTCAACACGTTCCGCGATCAGGCGGAGGCGATGCCGTTCGACATCTTCACGCCGGTGCGATTGGCCAAGAAGTTCAACTCGTCGAACTATGCTGCGATCCGGCAGTACGTCTCGAAGAATCACCGCACCTGTGCAGTGGTCGTGCTCAACATGCCCGAGCTTGATCCCGTGGTCGGCTTTCGCGCAACGCTGCGACGCGTCGTGGGCTCGGAAAGCTTCTTGCAGATGTTTTCCGGGCAGACATGGCCAGAGGTCTATACGCCGGACGATGACATCGGCCAGTTTGTGCCCTTGCATGGTCGACGCGCGTCCGGCAAACGGCAGCTTGGGCTGACCGACATCAACAACACGCTGCACGACTGCATTGCCGAGTCGTTTAGTACCGGGCACCAGGTGTTCGTGCTCATTCATGTCACCAAGGCACTCACGGCGAAACGGATTATCCTCGGAGCCATTGTGGCCACTGGCTGCCGTTAGGTCGGCTAGCGGCGTACGACAACGCGGAGGTTGGCGGGTGGCAAAGATCTTGGCGTCGTATGACGTTCTCAGTCCCGAACTGGGACGGTCAATGAAGATCGATATCGTCGAGGGACTCGACATCGCCCACCTCGATCATATCGAGCAAGCGTGGAAGCCCCTCATGAAACGGCAACGCGAAAGGGCGCTGCTCGAATTCTTCACATTGCTGCCGGAGAAAGAGCGAACTCACGATGCGTTGGTCGCAACGTTGGGCCGCCTAGGCGCTCCTGACAGCCATTGGGACTGGCGGAGCAAATGCTCCTTTGCACCTGGCACGCAACGCCAAGCATACGGATTGGTGCATGACGACCAGGTGGAAGCTGCCATGATACTGGCCTTCGGCCGCGTCACGCGACTTAGCGCCTCTAGTGAACCGCTGGTCTACGTGGACTACTTGGCCACAGCACCTTGGAATCGACCCGCCGTCCAATGCCCTGAGCGTTTTCGCGGTATGGGCAGAATGCTGCTCGGCACCGCAGTCGCCGTCAGCCAGATGCAAGGCTTGGACGGGCGCTGCGGATTGCATTCGCTTCCCCTGGCCGAAGGATTCTATCAACACGTTGGCATGCAGGATTTAGGCTGCGATCCGGCATACCACGATCTGCGCTATTTCGAATTTGATGCGGCGGCTGCGCGCGCGTTCATTGCTTGAGGAGAATGCCATGACGACCTTTGCATTGAGTCAACAGTGGGTCTCGAAAGTCACCATGTCAGAGGAGCCGGATCTGTCGGTGGTTGGTACGGAACCAATCCCACCTGCCACCCGAGACGAACTCCAAGCTGTGCTAGACGAGCTGTCGCGCTCGGAAACTGTGCGTGAAATGTCACGCCGAAAGTGGATCCAGCCGGCGGTCACAACTCTAAAGAACCGCGTGACTGAGCGTAGCAACGCCTTGTTTGAATTTCTGGTGGGCCAGCATGCGGTGGCACCGTCTTCCGCCATGTTCAAAGGGCGACGTCCGAGCAGCAAGCGGGGACTGCTGGATGACTTTGCGACTCGAGTCTGGGTAGGGTATTTAACCCAGAAATCTTACGAGTGCCCGATCGCGACGAAATTCCAGCCAGCGAGCATTGATCGACATTTCCTCCTGTCTTTAGCACAGTTGAGCACGCGCACGGACGGTCCGGCGCGCGCGCTGGAGGCCGTGCGCGAGTTGGGCATTTGCGTGATCCTGGAAAGCGGTCTTCCTGGTATGTCGGTGGATGGTGCATCGTTCCATGTCACGGGTGCGCCGCCTGTCGTGGCACTGACCGCGCGTCACGATCGTTTAGATAACTTTTGGTTCACCCTGTTTCACGAACTTGGGCACATTTCGCTTCACCTCAGCGAGCCCAGTGACGACATCTTCGTCGATGCTGAGGAAGATGGCGGTGGCGATGAGATAGAAGCGGAGGCTGAGGCGAACGCGTTTGCGAAGGACAACTTAATTCCAAGAGATGTCTGGTTGCGAAGTGATGCCTATCGGTCGGGCAACGAGGCCAGCGTGATGGCGCTCGCTAGGCGGCAGAGTATTCATCCGGCGATTGTGGCGGGACGTATTCGCTACGAACGTCGAGATTTCCGAATTTTCAATGACCTTATCGGTCGCGGGCAGGTTCGCGAAATAGTCTTTGGAGACTAAGCCTTCATGTACACGCCGATACTCAGGAATCGACAAAGCGAAATGCTAGCGTTTCGAGGACTCGCGTCCGATGTGCGTGAGCAGATGATGCCACTCGTCGACATCGCTGCACCGACGAAGAGTGCCGATCAGGCCGCAGCAGAAAAGTATGTAGCCAACAACATCGCGCGAACCGAGAAGGCTATCAACGGCATCGCGTGGGCTTTTGTCGACTCCAGTGAGTTGCCCCCCGACTTTCGCCTACCTGGTGGCGTGCATCCCTTAGTGGCCGCGGCGACAGCCGTGACAAAAGGGGGTACCCGGCCGATTGCAGTGACGGGTCTGCATCGTGATCAGGCACATCACGAGGCTTCAAAAACCGTTATGCGTGCGGGAGAACCCCGGCTTTGCGTGCGCCTGGATGCGACAGACGTGAGCACAGCCACGATGTCATTACGGAACATCAAGGCATTATTGGCAGAGTTCGGGCTCACGACGGACCGGGCTTTGCTTCTCCTGGATCTGCAAGGACTATATGGTCTCAACGTTCACGGTGTCGCTGCGCCGGTCATTCGCTTACTCGGACTCCTTCACACAGATCAGTGGGCCGGCGTCATCGTCGGAGGCTATGGTGTGCCGGAGCAGTTGTCGACAGCCGTACCCCCCAATAGTCAGGATTATTTGCCGCGGATCGAGCAGGAGGTCTATTCGCAGGTTCGCGCTTACGCGGAAGGATCGACAATCTGGTTCGCCGACTACACCATGTTGCCGCCTTCAGTGATCGAGCTGGACTGGCGCTTAATCGGCCGCGTCATTACACCAAAGGCGTTATACGCTCTAGACAATGCGTGGTTGGTAGTTCGCGGCGGGGCATTCGCCAGTCACCCCAAGGGGTACGATCAGTATCACGACATTGCCGGCGAGGTCGTCGCGCTGGATGAGTTCTCAGGCTCAGACTTCAGCCCGGGGGATCAATATATCGCCGATCGTGTAGATAGCACGACGAAGCCAGGCAGTCCCGCCACATGGATCACAGCGTGCGTCAGCCACCATCTGTCTCTTACCGCGCGCGCTCACGCGGCCGCGCGTTCCTCATGAATGGGTACGGTGCGCCAGTCGCTGCGATCGCGAAGCTTGTTCAAACTGGCATGACGAAGCACGTCGAAATCGACATGCTTGCGAAGCTCGATTCGGATTGCGCCCTTTGTAGCCCGTGGCTTGGTGGTTGTTCCCAGCAAATCTTGCGCGAGCGCATCGATTTCCTCGCGCCACAGCAAAGACAAAAGTGCCTCAATGTCGAGATTTGGGTTCGGACGCGGACGGCGCTCGAAGCGATACTCGAATTCCTCGTAGCAACGCATCGCCACCACGATGCCCCACCAAGCTGGAATCAGTGGGCGCGCCTTGTCGATGAGTGATTCGTCCACCACGAGAACCACGCGGTCAAAGCACTTGGAGTATGCGCGGGCTTGATTGGGCAGCCGGGTCACGTCGTCCTTGGGGCCTTTGATTTCAATCCCGATGAGCCGATCGGCGATGACGGCCAGGTTGACCCTCGCTCGACCGTGGCAGACCTCCATTTCTTCCACGAGCAAGGCACGTGAGCGACTGCGCACCAAACGGGGCGCTTCAGATTTTACGAGATCGCGGAGGAACTGCTCGGTGACGTCACTATGAGCTACCGCCATGTCTGGCGCGGCATGGCTACGTCTAGTGGGGGAAGGGCGATCAGTCAACATTACGGGCTGAAACCGGCGGTTCGGGCGAACCATGCTATTACATTCAGGGACTCGAAACTGGGCCGTGTGGCCACGCATCAAATGAAGATGCAGTGTAGAGGTAGAACTCGATTGGAGTCTGGGACACCAGTCTCAGGCGCCATGAGGGACGGTGCAAGCTGCCTTCCCTTTACGGTCATGTGACCCCGCACGTAGCTACCCCACGCAATAAACAGCATGATGGGTTTACACAGCTAGCGCCGCGCTGAATAGGGCGCTGTCTTGCGGCGACAAGTCACTCAAGCGCAGTTGATACAAATGACTTTTTGCCCTCTCCATAGTTGCCCCCGGCGTGTCTAGCTTCAATTTTTCGATGGTCCAGCTACCCTTTTCACTCTGGCCTTCAATGACAACCCTAGTACCGTCAGCATCGCAGACAAACGAAAGATGCTCCGTTGGCTCATCGAGATATGGGTGGACGAGGTAGAAGACGCACTCGTCGTATGCGTCAACCGCTGAAGCGACAGTGTCGATGTCTCCCTTCACTGCAAATCCATTGCAGTACTCACAGGCAATGACGATGTTCTTTGGCAAGAATGTCCAAAGCGGGTACTTTGATTTTGGCGCG
>CAVPQF010000103.1:0-27692 GCA_963707225.1 uncultured Gammaproteobacteria bacterium | reverse complement strand
CCGAGGCGGCACGCTTCAACGTCGCCAACGGCGCGCAGCTCATCGACATCAACATGGGTTGCCCGGCCAAGAAGGTGTGCAACGTGTGGTCGGGCTCCGCGCTGCTGCAGGACGAGCCGCTGGTGGCGCGCATCGTCAAGGCGGTGGTCGATGCCGTCGACGTGCCGGTGACACTGAAGATCCGCACCGGCTGGAACCGCGAGAACCGTAACGCACTCAACATCGCGCGCATCGCCGAGGACGCCGGCATTGCCGCGCTGGCCGTGCACGGCCGCACCCGCGCCGACAAGTACGAAGGCGAGGCCGAGTACGCCACCATCGCCGCGGTGAAGGCCGCCGTGCGCATCCCGGTGCTGGCCAACGGCGACGTCTGCACGCCACAGCAGGCGAAGCACGTGCTCGCCGTCACCGGCGCCGACGCCGTAATGATCGGCCGCGGCGCCCAGGGCCGGCCGTGGATCTTCCGCGAGATCGCCCACTACCTCGCCACCGGCGAACTGCTGCCCGAGCCGGAACCGGCCGAGGTCGCCGCGATCCTGCTCGGCCACCTCGAACACCTGCACGCGTTCTACGGCGAACCGGCCGGCGTGCGCATCGCGCGCAAGCACCTGGGCTGGTACGCGAAGGACCGCCCCGAGAACGCCGCGTTCCGGCAGGTGGTCAACCGCGCCGAAACTGCCGGCGAGCAGCTGCGCCTGACCCGCGACTACTTCGCCGCGCTGGCCAGCGGCGAACGCCTGGCCGCCTGATGCAGGCGGAAAACCGAACAGCCGTCCATACGGCTGAATGCGCGACAACCCCCGAGCAAGCTGAACGACGGTGGGCTGCAAAACCGGAGTCGGCGATGTATCATGCCCGACTTCTTTTATCTTTCTATCCGTACGAAGGGATATAAACCGCGATGTCCAACTACCTGTTCACCTCCGAATCGGTCTCCGAAGGCCATCCGGACAAAATCGCCGACCAGATCTCCGATGCCGTGCTCGACGCGATCATCGCGCAGGATCCGCGCGCGCGCGTGGCCTGCGAAACCATGGTCAAGACCGGCGTGGCGATCGTCGCCGGCGAAATCACCACCGATGCGTGGATCGACCTCGAGGCGATCACCCGCAAGGTGATCCTCGACATCGGCTACGACTCCAGCGACGTCGGCTTCGACGGCGCCACCTGCGGCGTGATCAACCTGATCGGCAAGCAGTCGCCGGACATCAATCAGGGCGTGGACCGCAAGAAGCCGGAAGAACAGGGCGCGGGCGACCAGGGCCTGATGTTCGGCTACGCCACCAACGAGACGAAGGACTTCATGCCGGCGGCGATCTACTACTCGCACCGCCTGGTCGAGCAGCAGGCGAAAGTCCGCAAGCGGAAGAACTCGCCGCTGCCGTGGCTGCGCCCGGACGCCAAGAGCCAGGTCACCCTGCGCTACGAGCACGGTGTGGCAACGGCGATCGACGCCGTGGTGCTGTCGACCCAGCACGATCCGGACGTGAAGCAGAAGGACCTGATCGAGGCCGTGCGCGAGACCATCCTCAAGCCGGTGCTGCCCGCCAAGCTGCTGCACAAGGGCACCAAGTTCCACATCAACCCGACCGGCAAGTTCGTGATCGGCGGCCCGGTGGGCGACTGCGGCCTGACCGGCCGCAAGATCATCGTGGACACCTACGGCGGCTGGGCCCGTCACGGCGGCGGCGCGTTCTCGGGCAAGGATCCGTCCAAGGTCGACCGTTCGGCCGCCTACGCCGCGCGCTACGTGGCCAAGAACATCGTGGCCGCCGGCATCGCCGACCGCTGCGAAGTGCAGGTGAGCTACGCGATCGGCGTGGCGCACCCGACCTCGATCTCGGTCACCACGTTCGGCACCGGCAAGATCAGCGACGAGAAGATCGAGAAGCTGATCCGCAAGCACTTCGACCTGCGCCCGTACGGCATCCTGCAGATGCTCGACCTGATCCACCCGATGTACCAGCAGACCGCCAGCTACGGCCACTTCGGCCGCACCCCGCACCAGATGAAGGGTCCGGACGGCAAGGCCTTCACCGCGTTCTCGTGGGAAAAGACCGACCGCGCCGAGGCGCTGCGCAAGGATGCGAAGCTGAAATAAGCCGGCGCTGCGCGCTGGAACGAACGGGCCGCCTTTGTGCGGCCGGTTTCTATTTCAGATTCAGACCAACAACCTTTCCGAAGCGCAGCACCAGTTCGTGTTGTACGACAGGTGCGGCCTGCAACGACTGCCGTGCACGTTTGATCCAGCCCGTGCCGCGACCGGCCAGATCCTCCCATGCATCCATCAGCACTGTTGGCGCACGCTGCAGATGCCAGTCGATCAGGCTCAACGCCTGGGAAATATCCTTGGTGTATTTCGCATGCCGCGGGCCGCGCTCGGCGGCCACCAGCAGTTTGTGCAAACCATAGCGCGCGGGGTCGGGCAGATTCACCAGACAGGCATCGGCCCTGTCCAGCAGCACGGCCTGCCCCGGTCGCTCCAACAGATAATCGAGAAACTTCAACGGTGTCAGCGCCACGCCAATATCCGGTATCAGCACATCCTTGCTGCCACGGCGCATCACCGTCAGAAAATCGATACGCAGATCGGGTTCCTTCTCGCTGACATAGTTGCTGGCGAAGCCACGACTGCCGCCAAGCGCCGGCAGAAATCCCGTCTCCAGCGACTTCAAGGCATCGTCCACATCGGCCTTGAGATTGGCCGGCAACGCTACTGCCACGTTGCCGCCCGCACCGGCATGCGCAAAATCAAGATCGAGTGTGCGTGCGCCATCGCCCCACGCCACTCCCAACTGGTTGCCCATGGCGAGGAACGCCTGCGTACCCACCAGCAAACCGCCGGCACGAAAGAACTGGTAATCGGCGAAACGCTTGACGATGCGGAAATGCTTCGCCGGCGTCAGCGCATTGCCCTGGGCGAATGCCGCGCTCGCCTGTCGCGCCACTGCGTCAAATGCCGGTGCCGGCTTGCCGCGCGCGTTCTCGATCGCCTCGATCGCTGGTCCTTCCGGCCCCAGGTAATACTCACGCTTGCGCCCGTCGATTTCCTTGAACTGCCAATACGCGTAACGGCGGCCCTTGATCGTCTTCCAGCCGACCGTGCCGGTCAGCGACGCCGGCGAACGCATGGTCTCGGCCACCTGCACCAACTCCTGCAACTCGGCATAGGCGGTTTGTGCGGCAACGGGAAGTTCGCGGTACAAGGCCATGGTGAAGGCTCCGACGGATGCCACGGTTATACCACTCACATTGAATGAGTGGTATAACCCCGCGATACCTTTTCAGCTCCTGCGGACGGCCGACTCATGCATCTTGACCAGTTGTTCAACGACATCGACCAGGACTCCCTGATCGAACTCTTCGGCGGGGCCGCGCTCGCAGCGGTGGAAGCCAGCCTGATGGAAAAGAACGGCAAGGCCTACGTACACTGTCTGGTGCGCGACAAACCCGTACAGGCCAAACGCGAGGAACTGGTGCGGCAACTGTGGCTGCAACGGCTGACGCTGTACTACGGGTACCCGGCATCGCGACCTGGCGTGGAATATCCGGTCACCTTCGGCCGCGATACCTCCAAGCGCGCCGACATCGTGGTGATGGACGCCGACCGCCCCACCGTGCCCTACCTCATCGTCGAGGTGAAGCAAGGCAAGCTCAAGGACGGCAAGGAGCAACTGCGCTCGTACACCCACGCCACCGGCGCGCCGCTGGCAATGTGGTGCAACGGCGTGGAGTCAGTCGCGTGGCACCGCAAGAATCCCAACTACTTCGTCGAGATTTCTGTTCGCCGCCTGCGGCATCGGCGGCGCGCTGGCCGAAGGCGAACTGGAGGCCTGGCGATTGCCGACGACGTTCGCACGCAACGCAATCGCAGCCTGGTTTCATCGATGAACCAGCGCAAGTACAAGGCGTGGTCGCAATTCGCCCACAATCGCCTGACCGCGTTCGAGGTGGCGCTGCGCATGCTGGAGACGCCGTTCTCACGCAAGGATCTGAAGGATCTGGGTCGCGACTTCCACTTCGCCGCCGACCTGCTGCGCGCCCGCCTGCTGCCGTCGGCGAAGATCATTCCGCTTCACCCTGCGCGCGACCTTCATTGAGCCGCAAGCCCCGTGCCGCGGCTAGAGCGGTGCCGCGCCTTCGCTCAACAGGGCGTAGTAACTCTGGTACACCCAGATGCGATTGCGCTGCTGGCCGGTGATTTCATTGAGCAGCCCCAACCCTTGCAGTGCGGCGATCGCGGAGCGCACGGTGGGCGCGGCCACGCTGAGCGTCTTGTGGATGGCCGGCGCGTCCAGAATCGGCCGTCGCACGAACTGCTCGAATACCTGCAGTGCGTTGCCGGCGCGTCGACCCAGCCCGCGTACCTTTTCGCGGTCGGCCTCGAACAACGCCAGGATGCGCTGGGCGGTATCCACTGCCTGCTGCGACGTGGTTTCCACACCTTGCAGGAAGAACAGCAACCAGTCCTCCCAGTTGCCGGTCCGGCGCACGGAATCGAGCTGCTCGTAGTACTGCTGGCGTCGGGTCTTGAAGTACAGACTGAGGTAGAGCGATGGCTCGCGCAGCACGCCTTCGGTGCAAAGAATCAGCGCGATCAGCAAGCGTCCCACGCGACCGTTGCCGTCGTTGAAGGGATGGATGGTCTCGAACTGCACATGCGCCAGCGCCGCCTTGATCAGCGTCGGCATGGCGTTGCGATCGGTGTGCAGGAAGACCTCGAAGTCGCGCAGGCAATCGGCCAGGCGCTCGGGCGGTGGCGGCACGAAGCCGGCCAGCGCGGGCGACTTGCCGCCGATCCAGTTCTGGCTGGTGCGGAATTCGCCCGGGTCTTTCGTGGCGCCGCGCCCGCCGCGCAGCAGCACGCCGTGGATCTCCCGGATCAGCCGCAGCGACAGCGGAAAATCGTCCTCGCGGAGGCGCTTCAAGCCATGCTGAAGCGCGGCGACGTAGTTGGATACTTCCTCGACGTCGTCGATGGGTACGCCGGGCGTTTCCGCCAACTCGTAGAGCAGCAGGTCAGACAGGGAGGATTGGGTACCTTCGATCTGCGAGGAGAGCAGCGCCTCCTTGCGCACGTACTGGTACAGGAACAACGCCGGATCGGGCAGCATCAGGGTGATGCCGTCCAGTCGACCGAGGGCCTGGTTGGCGCGTTCGAGCAGGGCGACGAGGGCGGGGCCGAAGACAAGGGCGGGCTCCGGCGGCAAGGGATGGGGCACGAAGGCCTTGTAATGGCTGCCGGAAAGGCTGCCTGCCACGTACGCACCGGTCGTTCGCTGCATGACGCTCTCCATTTTCCCAACCCGATGAGTGTAAATTTTTGGGAAAATTTGAGCAACCTTATTTTCTTAAGATCGCCCCGGCAGCCTCACTGGGAAAGACTGACCCCATCTTCCGCCTTGCAAGTATGCCAACAGCTACAATGGGAAAATGTCCCTAATCCAACTGCAACGCGTCGACTTCAGCATCGGCGGCCCGCTCCTGCTCGAACATGTCGATCTGTCGATCGAGGCGAACGAGCGTGTCTGCATCGTCGGTCGCAACGGCGAAGGCAAGTCCACCCTGATGAAGCTGATCGCCGGCGAGCTGCATGCCGACGACGGCGAAGTGCGCATCCAGAACGGCGTCGTGGTGGCGCGGATGGCGCAGGAAGTGCCGCAGGGCACCGCCGGCAGCGTGTTCGACGTGGTCGCCGAAGGGCTGGGCGATCTCGGCCGCCTGCTCGCCCGCTACCACCACCTGCTCGCCGAGGGCGACTTCGACGCGCTCGGCGACGTTCAGCACCAGATCGAGGCGCAACACGGCTGGGACCTGGACCGCCGCGTGAGCGACGTGCTGACCCAGCTGGAACTGCCGGGCGACACCGACTTCGCCGCGCTGTCCGGCGGCATGAAGCGCCGCGTGCTGCTGGCCCAGGCGCTGGTGCGCAAGCCGGACGTGCTGCTGCTGGACGAACCGACCAACCACCTCGATATCGAGGCGATCGGCTGGCTGGAAACCTTCCTCAAGCAGTTCGCCGGCAGCATCCTGTTCGTCACCCATGACCGCAGCTTCCTGCGCGCGCTGGCCACGCGCATCGTCGAGATCGACCGCGGCGCGCTGACCGACTGGCCCGGCGACTACGACAACTACCTGCGCCGACGCGAGGAGCGCCTGCACGCCGAGGCGCAGGCGAACGCGCTGTTCGACAAGAAGCTGGCGCAGGAGGAAGTGTGGATCCGCCAGGGCATCAAGGCCCGGCGCACCCGCAACGAGGGCCGCGTGCGCGCGCTGAAGGCGCTGCGCAACGAGCGCGCCGAGCGGCGCAACCTGAGCGGCAACGTCAAGATGAATGCGGCGAACGCACAGGCCTCGGGCAAGAAGGTGATCGACCTGCAGCACGTGCACCAGGCCTATGACGGGCGCGTGCTGATCGAGGACCTTTCCACCACGATCATGCGCGGCGACCGCATCGGCATCATCGGCCCCAACGGCGCCGGCAAGAGCACCTTGCTGAAAATCATGCTGGGCGAGCTGACCCCGCTGCGCGGCACGGCCGAGTTGGGCACCGGCATCCAGATCGCCTACTTCGACCAGCACCGCCTGCAGCTCAACGACAAGCTCAACGCGCTGGACAACGTGGCCGAGGGCCGCGAATTCATAGAGCTCAACGGCCAGCGCAAGCACATCATCGGCTACCTGCAGGACTTCCTGTTCTCGCCCGACCGCGCGCGCGCGCCGATCACCCGCCTGTCCGGCGGCGAACGCAACCGCCTGCTGCTGGCCAAGCTGTTCGCCCAGCCATCCAACCTGCTGGTGATGGACGAACCGACCAACGATCTGGACGTCGAGACGCTGGAACTGCTGGAGGAACTGCTGACCGACTACCAGGGCACCCTGCTGCTGGTCTCGCACGATCGCGCCTTCCTCGACAACGTGGTGTCCAGCACCCTGGTGCTGGAGGGCGAAGGCCGGATCGGCGAATACGTGGGCGGCTATACGGACTGGTTGCGCCAGCGCCCTGCCCCGCGCAGCACACCCGCCGCCGGCAAGTCCGCCACGCCGGCGCCGACGCCTGCGGCGCCCGCTGCGGCAAAGCGCAAGCGCAGCTTCAAGGAACAGCACGAACTGGAACAGCTGCCGAAGCGCATCGAGCAACTGGAAACCGCGATCGCCGCCCATGGCGAGGCGATGAACGATCCCGCGTTCTTCAAGCAGGACAGCGCCACCATCACCCGCGCCAACGAGGCCGTAGCCGCACTGCAGGCCGAGCTGGATGCAGCGTACGCGCGCTGGTCGGAACTGGATGGCTGAAGGCGAGGAAGAGCTTCGGCACGGCCCCCTGCCTTCTTCGCGAATACCCCGTAGCCGTTCGGGCCGAGCGTAGCCGCGCAGCGGCGAAGTCGACGCCCGCTCCGCGGCACAGCCGGCGCTCCGGCCCGGCGTATCATTCGCGGATTGCCCTTGCGGATGATCGCCATGTACACGCTTTACTACAGCCCCGGTTCGGCCAGCCTGCTGGTGCACCTCACCCTGCTCGAAATCGGCGCACCCTTCACGCTGGAGCGGGTCGACCTGGACGCCGGGCAACAGCGCAGCGCGGCCTACCTGGCACTCAATCCGAACGGCGTGGTGCCGACGCTGGTGATCGACGGCGTACCGCACGGCGAGGCGGCGGCGCTGGCGATGCTGCTGGCCGAGCGGCACCCCGAAGCCGCGCTGGCACCGGCCATCGGCAGCGCGCAACGCACCGATTACCTGCAATGGATGCTGTACCTGGCCAACTCGCTGCAGCCGCTGTTCCGCCAGTGGTTCTATCCCGGCGATCACCTGCCCGGCGCCGGCGAAAACATCAAGGAAGCGGCGCGCATCGGCATCGGGAAGTGCTGGTCACGCATCGACGCCCATCTGGCCGCGCATGGCCCGCACGTGCTGGGCGACACGTTCGGCGTGGTGGATCTTTACACGCTGATGCTGATGCGCTGGTCGCGCAACATGCCGCGACCGGCGACCGCATGGCCGCAGCTGGCCGCGCTGGCCGCACGGCTGAAGGCGCGCCCGTCGTGGAAGCGCGTGTGCGAGGCCGAAGGCCTGGTCGAGTGGGCCTGAGTCCATGAGCGACGCCGGCGCCAGCGCCTGGGCCGTGTACCTGCTGGAGTGCGCCGACGGCCGCGTCTACACCGGCATCGCGCGCGATCCCGAACAGCGCTACGCGAAACACCTCGCCGGCAAGGGCGCCCGCTTCACCCGCTCCAACCCGCCACGGCAGTTGCTGGGCTGGGTCTGGGTGGCGAACCGCAGCGAAGCGCTACGCCTGGAGATCGCCTGGAAAAAACTGTCGCGTCACGCGCGCATCGCCGCGATGCGCGCGCGGTGTGGGGAAATGAGTGCAAGGGAATAAGAAAGGAGTAAAGCCACCACCGGCCACTCTCGTTTCTCAATCCCCTGCATTACTCGATGACGTACCGTGCTGCGGCGCCGTCGCGCACCGCGCTGGTCACAAGCCGCTTGTCGAAGGTGGCCAGGCGGCCCCCGTGTTTCACGGCAAGTGCCAGCAGATAGCTATCGGTGACCTGACCGGTGGAAAGCAGCCGGCCCGCATCGACGGCCGCAGCATCAAGGAGGCTGATGTCGTCGTTCCAGAAGCGATGCTCCGGCCTCGCGCAGAACTCGGCCAGCACCGGCACGGCTTCGCCCGGCGATGCCAGCGGATTGGCGTAGCGCGGATGGCTGACGATGCGCAGAAAGCCGTTCTGGGTCAGCGCGCAGCTTGCCCATCTCGTCACCGTGTCGGCAAACCACGCATGCGCACGCGCATGCTGGGTGTGCATGGGATCGAGCAAGGCAATCAGCACGTTGACGTCGAGCAGGAACACCGGCTCGCCCGACGACCAGTCGCCACGCTTGTCGCCGACGCCACGCCGCACCTTGACGGGGCTCACGGCCATTCATCGCGCAGGCGGTTGACCAGCTCCAGCGTCGCCGGCCGCGCGCCCTCGCGCACCGGCAGCAGTCGGATGCCGTTGCGCACCGTCGGTGCCACCATCGCCGGTTGCAGGCCGCGACGGGCCAGTTCGGAGACGACCTCACCCAGGGTCTTGTCCTGCTGCTGCGCCAAGGCGCGCGCAGCGGCCAGCACGTCTTCATCGAGTTTGAGTGTGGTACGCATCGGCGCTACTCCCCAGGCTATTCCATGACGCCAAGCATCACGCATCACGCATCAGATGTCAATCGGGGGCTCGGGAGAGCATTGCCAGCGAGCGGGTTACTACAACGACAGCGGTAGCCAGAGACGGGCGATGACGCCACCCGCGTCATCGCGGGCGCTCAGGCTGACGCCGCCTTCGTGGGCTTCGGCGATCTGCCGTACCAGGGCGAGGCCGATGCCGGAGCCGCCCGGCTTGGTGGTGAAGAACGGCACGAACAGGTTGTCGCTGCCGGGCAGGCCAGGGCCGTCGTCGATGACATCGATCACGGCGCGCTCGCCTTCGGCGCGCCACAGCATCACTACCTGGCCGCCGCTGGGCAGGCTCGCTTCGACGGCATTGCGCAACAGGTTGATCAGCGCCTGTTCGAGCTGATCGGGGTCGGCTTGCACGGTCAGCGGCGCGCCCGACTCCACTTGCACGACCATGCGCTGCTCCAGCCGCGCCACCGCTGGCACCAGCTCGGCCAGGTCGAGCTCGCGTTTCTGTAGCGGCGGCAGCGCGGCGAGCCGGCTGTAGCCGGCCAGGAAGCGCGCCAGCGATTCGGCGCGCTTGCCGATCACCTGCAGGCCGCCGCGTGCATCCTCGCGCCAGTCGTCGGCCAGCGGTTCACGTGCGATCACGGTGGCCAGCGTGCCGGCCAGCGAATGGATCGACGCCAGCGAGTTGTTGACCTCGTGGCCGAGCACGCGCAGCAGGCGTTGCCAGGCCTGGCGCTCTTCTTCGCGCAGCACGCGGCCGACGTCGTTGATCACCAGCAGGCGGCCACTGCGGCCCTCGTTGCGCAACGGCGCATGGCGGATATCGAAGCGCCCGCTGCGGCCGGGGAACGTGTGACTGATCACCTGCGCGGACGGCGCGGCCAGCAGTCCGTCGAGCGCCAGCTCGCCGGCCTGCCGCCCGATCAGGCTGCCGCGGTCACCCGCGAGCAGGCGCTGCGCGGCCGGATTGAGCAGGCGCAACCGTGCATCGTGATCGAACACCAGCACCGCGCTGTCCAGCGCGGCCAGCGTCTTGCCCAGCAGGCGCGCGGAGTCCTCGAACTGCAGACGCTCCTTCTGCAAGCGGTCGGCCAGCGCGTTGATGTCGTAGATCGCATCGCCGAGCACGCCGCCCTGCACGCCGCGCATGCTGTAGTCGCCCTCGCGCAGCGCTTCCAGCAGACCGGCGAGGGTGTACAGCGGATACACCACGCGGCGATGCTGCCAGCGCGCGATCAGGGTGGTGGCCGCGACGACGGCGACGGCCAGCAGCCAGCACAGCGCACGCTCGGGCACGCCGGCCAGCAACAGCACGGTCACGCCGAGCAGCGCCGGCAAGGCCACCAGCCAGCTGCCCAGCAGCACGCGCCGCTCGAACGCGGGCATGTAACCGCGGCGGGTGGCGTCAGTCGGCATCGTCGGACGAAGGATCGCGCAGCCCGTGTTTTTCCATGCGCCGGTACAAAGTCTGGCGCGTGATGCCAAGCGCATCGGCGGCGTGCTGCAGGTTGCCGTCGTGGCGCTCCAGCGCGCGCCGCACCAGGTGCGCTTCGGCCTGGTCGATGGTCATGCCGTCGATGTCCTGCGCAGATGCCGCCGCCGAACCGGGACCGAACGCCAGCGCAGAGTCGCTGACCAGGTCGTGCTCGGCCAGCAGCGCGGCGCGTTCCATCAGGTGACCCAGCTCGCGCACGTTGCCCGGCCAGCGCCACGCCAGCAGCGCGCGCTCGGCCGACGGCGCCAGCCGCAGGCCGTGGCGGCCATAGCGCGCGGCGCTGCGTTCGAGGAAGCTGCGCGCCAGCGGCAGGATGTCGGCGCTGCGCTCGCGCAGCGGCGGCAGGCGGATCTCCAGCGTGTTGAGGCGGTACAGCAGATCCTTGCGGAACCGGCCCGCCTCGACTTCGACGGCGAGGTCGGCATTGGTGGCCGAGACCAGCCGAACATCGGTGTTCTGCGTGCGCGACGAACCGAGCCGCTCGAACTCGCCGTCCTCCAGCACGCGCAACAGCTTCGGCTGCTGCGACGGCGGCACGTTGCCCACCTCGTCGAGGAACAGCGTGCCGCCGTCGGCCAGCTCGAAACGCCCGATGCGTTCGCTCTTCGCATCGGTGTACGCACCGCGCACGTGGCCGAACATCTCCGACTCGAACACGTTCTCGGCGATGCCGCCCATGTTGACCTTGACCAGCGCCCGCGCCGCGCGACGCGACTGCGCGTGCAGCTGCTGCGCGATGACGCCCTTGCCGGTGCCGTTCTCGCCCAGCACCAGCACGTTGGCGTCGCTGGGCGCCACGCGCGCCACCAATTCCATCACCCGCCGCATCGCCGGCGACTCGGCGATCAGCGCCTCACTGCCGCCACGCAGCAGCGCGTTCTCCGCCTCCAGCCGGCGCTGCCGCCGCACGCCCTCGCCCAGCACGATCTGGGTGCGCACGATGCTGAGCAGGCGCGTGTTGTCCCACGGCTTCTCGATGAAGTCGCCGGCGCCGCGGCGCAGCGCATCCACCACCAGTGGCACGTTGCCCCACGCCGTCATCACCACCACCGGCAACTCCGGCGCCTGCTGGCGCAACGCATCGAGCAGGGCCAGGCCCTCCTCGCCCGAGGTGGTGTCGCGGGTATAGTTGAGGTCGATCAGCGCGCAACTGAAATCGCGCTGGCACGCCACCTCCAGCGCAGCCGCCGGGCCGTCCACGCCGACGCAGGCTATGCCTTCGGATTTCAGCAGCAGGCGCAGCGCCTCGCGCACATCGGGCTGGTCGTCGGCAAGCAGTACGGTGGGATTCGATTCGCGCGTCATGTTGTTCCGTTCGACGATGTTCAACGCCTGCCCCGGCCAAGCATACCTGTGGGAGCGGCTTCAGCCGCGATGCTTTTGATTCGACCTGGCCGGAAAGCGTCGCGACCGAAGCCGCTCCCGCAAAAAAATCTGGCGGTGGTCATTCGTATCGCAAGGCAATCGCCGGATCCACGCGCAACGCCCGGTACAGCGGCACCAGCGCAGCCAGCACGGACACGCCCACGACCAGCAGCAACACGGGCACGAAAACTGCCGGATCGTGCGCGCGCGTGTGCAATCCCGGGTCGGCCAGGACGCTTGACCACGGCAACGCCAGCGCCACGCCAACGAACAGGCCCAGGCCGAATTGCCAGGCCAGTTGGCGGCCCACCTCGCGGAGGATCGCGCCGTGCCCCGCACCAATGGCGCGGCGGATGCCGATTTCCCGCGTGCGCTGCGCCACGGCATAAGCCAGCACGCCATACAGGCCGGCTGCCGCCAGCAGCAGGGCGATCAGGCCCAACGCACTGAAAATGTCGGTCAGCAGAGCCAGCTTGACCCGCGATATCGCCATCACCTTCTTCTGGCTGTGGACACCGAACACCGCTACCTGGGGATCCACCGCACGCACGCTTTCGATCAGATGCCGCGTCCAGCCCTCGGCATCCGCGTGGGTGCGCACAGCCAGCCCCATCGCCCGTTGCGGCGCCTGCCCGGCCGATTGCTGCAACGGCATCAACAGGCCCGGCAGGGATTCTTCCATCGCGGAGTCGAGCTGCAGGGGCTCGCTCACGCCGATGACCGTGACCGTCCGTGCGTACGGCTTGCCCGGATACAGGGTCAGTGACTGGCCAAGCGCATCGCCGCGTGGCCAGAACGTGGCGGCCATCTTCGCGTCGATCACCACCACCTGCCGGCTGTCGGCCCGATCACGCGCGTCGAAAAAACGCCCTTCCCGCAGTTGCACGCCGTAGGTGTCGAGGAAATGCGCATCGACGATGCCCATCTGCGCCCGCGGCCAGCCGTCCGACGGTGGTGGCTGCCCCGGCAGCGACACGTCCTCGTGGCTGCCCAGCACCGCACTGGGAATGGTGTTGGAGGCGCTGGCGTCAACCACGCCCGGCTCATGGCGCAAGCGCTCGGCCACGTTCTCGACCAGGCGGATACGCTGCGCATCGTCGGGGAACTGTGCCGCCGGCAAGGCCAGGTTGGCCGTGAGCACCTGCACCGCGTGGCGGGCGCCGACCGGCTTCTCGGCCAGCAGGCCGCCCAGCGCACGCACGAACATGCCGGCCCCCACCAGCAACACCACGGTCAGCACGACCTGCATCACCACCAGGGTTTTTGCCACCTTGCCGAAACCGCTGCCGGACCCCTTGCTGCCGTCGCGCAGCGCATCCTGCAGATCGGTGCGCGATGCACGCCAAGCTGGGATCAGGCCGGCAATCGCGGTGCTGAGCATGGCCACGCCGAGGGCAAACGGCCACACCCAACCCTGCGCGCCAAACCGGAACAAGGTGTTCGGCGGATCCCCGGCGGCGACAAACATCGCGACCATCCAGCGATTGGCACCGAGCATGATCGGCCACGCCAACGCCAGCGACGCCATGCTAAGCAAGAGACTTTCGATCAACACCCCGGTCATCAAGCGTACCCGACCGCAACCGAGCGCACTGCGCAGCGCCAGTTCGCGACGCCGGTTCAAAGTCTGCACCAGTTGCAGGTTCGTCACGTTGCCGCAGGCCAGCAACAGCACCAGCCCGGCGGCGCCAAGCATCAGCCAGACCCAGTCGCGCGTATCTTCGGGCGTGAAGCTCAAGGCCAGCGGCTTGATCGTCATGTCGCGCATGCGCCACTCGGCCGGCAAGGCCCGGCGCAGATCGTCCGCGCGCGTCGCCAGCTCGGCACGCGCCCGCGCCAGATCGACGCCGGTTGCCAACCGCCCCACCCCGGACAACATGCGATGCTGACCCTGGCGCAGGCGCAAGGACGTCCACAGCACACTGTTCTGCGGAAAGCCGAAATCCGCGGGCAAGACCCCGACCACGGTGAACCACTCGCCGTTGACCCGCACGCTGCGGCCCACCACCTCTGGATCGGCCTGGAATTCATGACGCCACAGCGTCTCGCCCAGCAGCAACACCGGTGCCGCGCCCGGACTGTCATCGGCAGCGACGAAGCCGCGCCCCAGCAGCGGCTTCACGCCGAGAAGATCCATCAGCGACGACGTAAGCGACGTACCGCGCCTGAAGCTTGCACCTTGCCCCTGATCGAAATTCATGCCCCCATCGCGGTACGCGCCCAAAGCGTCCAGGCTGCGAAAACGTGCTTGCAGTTGCAGGTATTGGTCACTGTCGATGTCGCCGATGCCATACCCGTTGTCGGATACGTGGCCTATCGCCGCCAGGCGGCTGGCCTGGGGAAATGGCAGCGGCTGCAGGATCAGCGTATTGACCACGCTGAACAGGAACAGCACCACCCCCAGCCCCACGCCCAGCACCGTCACCGACAACGCCGCGTAACCCGGCCGCTTCAGCAGGCGGCGCCAGGCTTCATTCCATTCGCGCACGATCATTCCCATCACTCCCCGCGCAACGCGCGCATCGGATGAACCCGACCGGCGCGCAGCGCCGGCAACAGGCAGGCAAGCAGGCCGGCGATGGCCAGCAGCACGCAGACGCCGGCGAGCGCCAGGGGGTCGACCGCGCTGCGGCCGATGTCTTCCAGCACCGCGCGCAGCACGCCGGACAATGCCAGCGCCAGGCCGACACCAAGCACAAGACCGAGCCCGATCTGCCACAGGCCGCTGCGCAGCATCAGCCGCACCAGCCGCGACGGCGCCGCGCCGAGCGCGCTGCGCACGCCGAACTCGCGTTCGCGCGCGGCCACCGCCACCGCCATCACCGCGTACATGCCGGCCGCGGCGAGCAGCAGTGCCAGCGCGGCGAAGATGCCGACCAGCAGCAGGTTGAGGCGCATGTCGGCAGTGGTGCTGCGCACGATGTCCTGCATGGTGCGCAGGTTGGCGATCGGCTGGTTCGGCGCGACCTCGGCCACCGCCTTGCGCAGGGCGTCGCGCCAGGCGTTCGGGTCGCCATGGCCGCGCAGCGCGAAACGCATCGGTTCGAAGCTGCGGAAGATCTCCATGGCGTTGTCGGTCATCTGCGCCAGCGGCACGTAAAGCACTTCCGGCTGCTCCCCTAGCGGGCCGAACTGATTGGTGTCGCCGACCACGCCGACGATGCGTGCCGACCACACGCCGGAGTGATCACCGCGTTCGCCGCGCTGGATCGTCTGGCCGAGGGCATGGCCGCCGTAGCGCTTTTCCGCCATCGTCCGGTTGATGATCGCCACCGTCTCGCCGCCGCGGATGTCGTTGCGGTCGAACGCGCGTCCTTCACGCATGGCGATGCCGAACAAAGCGAAGAAATCGGGTTCGACGCCGTGGTACTGCGTATTGAATTCTTCCCCGCTGCCGGGCAGGTGCAGGCCGCCAAGGTTGAACTGCCCGCTCCACAGGTCCGCCGGCAAATTGGTGGTGGTGGTGACGGTGGTCACCCCGGGAATGGCACGCAGGCGCTCCCGCACACGCTCGGACAGGCCGCCCACCGCAGTGGCATCGGGATAGTCGGCCCGCACTGGCGCCAGCTCAAAGCTGAGGATGCCGTCGCTGGTGAAACCCAGCGGCGTGCGCGCGGCATCGTACAGCGTATGCAGGAACAGGCCGGCGGCGCTGAGCAGCGCCGTCGCCAGCGCCACCTGCGCCACCACCAGCACACGGCCCAGCCGTCCGCTGTGCAGGCCGAGTCCGCTGCGGCCACCTTCGCGCAATTCGTCGATCGTCGTCGCCCGGCGCCCGCGCCACAGACCGAGCGCCGCGGCCAGCAGGGCACCGGCCAGACCGACCAGCAAGGCCAGAAGCCACGCCGTGACACCGAAATGCAATTGACTGTCCGGCAGCCACTCCGCCGGCATGTGGCTTTGCAGCGCGCCGACGCCAATCATCGCCAGCAGTACACCAGCGAGGGCGCCGACGATACCGACCAGCAACCCTTCGGCCAGCGCCGGCAGCGCCAGTCGCAACGTCGGTGCGCCCAGTGCACCGCGCACCGCAGCATCGTGGCTGCGCGACAGCGCGCGCAGCAGCATCAGGTTGGTCAGGTTGACCAGCGCGATCAGCATCACGAACAGCGCGCTGGTGAGGAACAGCATCAGCACATGCCTGGCATCGCCGTGCCGCCACGCACTGAACGGCTGCGTGGCGAAGTGGGCGCGCTTCCAGTAATCGTTGCCCATCGCGACATACATCGCGTGCAGCCGCGTGTCGACCTCGGCGGCCACCACCGCCGCCGCGACGCCTTCGTTCGGACGCAGCAGCGCCATGTAGTTGGTACCGTCATTCGTGCTGTTCGCCGGCAACGCGGTCGGCAGCATGACATCGCCGTCGAAACCCAACGCGGCGAAACCTTGCGGCAGCACGCCGACGATGGTGCGGGGCGTGCCCTCGATCTCGATGCTGCGGCCGATCACGCTGGCGGCGCCACCATACCGGCGCTGCCAGAAGCCATGGCCCAGGATCACCACGTGCGGCCCGTGCGGCCGGTCCTCCTCGGCGCTGAAACCACGCCCCAGCCGCATCGGCAAACCGACCGTCGGCAACAGGCCACGGTCGGCGTAAAGCGCCGGCACCAGTTCCGGCTGTCCATCGCCGGCGATGTTCAACTTCGGGCCGTCCTGTATCAGGCCGATGGATTGCACACCGTGCAGCGACTGCATGTGCTGGTACTGCTGCGGCGACACTGCGCTGACGTGGTCGCCGTCCATGGGACCCGCCACCAGCAGCCGCGAGGCCTGCGGCACCGGCAGCGGTTTCAGCAGTACCTGGTCGATCAGCGTGGACACCGCCGCGGTGCAGCCGACGCAGAGCGCGAGCACACCAGAGGCCAGCAGCAAAAAGCCCGGGCGGCGCAGACTCGCGCGCCAGGCTCGCCAGATTTCGGCCATCCATACGTTCATGTGTCCACCTCCATGTGCGACACCATGCGGCATGCATGCACGATCATTCCCCTCACTCCCCGCGCAACGCGCGCATCGGATGAACCCGACCGGCGCGCAGCGCCGGCAGCAGGCAGGCGAGCAGGCCGGCCGCGGCGAGCACCGCGCAGACGCCCAGCAGCACCACCGGATCGAACGCGTTGCTGCGGCCGAGCAGGGTCATCAGCAGCACGGCCAAGGCGTGCGATGCGCCCAGCGCGATCACCACGCCGATCGCCAGCCCCGCCGCGATCTGGATCAAGCCGCCGCGCAACACCAGGCCCAGCAAACGCCGCGGCGCGGCGCCCAACGCCATGCGCACGCCGAACTCGCGCTCGCGCGCGGCCACGGCCACGGCCATCACCGCGTACAGGCCGGCCGCCGCCAGCAGCAAGGCCAGCGTGGCGAACACGCCGATCAGCAGCAGGTTCAGGCGCGCATCGGCGGTGGTCTCGCGCACCACGTTGCGCATCGTGCGCAGCTTGGCGATCGGCTGATCCGGCGCGATTTCCGCCAGCGCCGCACGCACGCCCGCGCGCCAGTCATCCGGGTTGCCCTGGCCGCGCAAGGCAAAGCGCAAGGGCTCCAGATTGCGGAAGATCGCCATCGTCAGCGCCGGCATTTGCGCCAGCGGCAGGTAGACCACCGGCTGCGCGGCATGCAGCGGCCCGCGCTGGTAGGTCGCGCTCACCACACCGACGATGCGCGCGGAAAGCGGCGGGCCCTTCACCACCTCCACCTTGATCACCTGCCCCAGCGCATGCCCGCCGTAATGCGTGTCGGCCAGATCCTGGCTGACAACGGCCACCGGCGCGGCACCGCTAAGATCATCCTCGCGGGTGAAGTCGCGGCCCTCGCGCAGGCCGATCGCGAACAGCTTGAAGAAGCCGGGACCGACACCGTGCAACTGCGCCTCGAAAGGGTTGTCCGCGGGCGTGAGCATGCCGTTGTTGAAGCCGCCGTACATGGTGTCGCTGGTCGGCAGGTTGGTGGTGACCGCTGCATCGGCCACGCCGGGTATCGCCTGCAAGCGCTGCACCAGCCGGTGCGAAAGATCCAGCATCGAAGCCGTGTCGGGGTAGTGGCCCTTGACCGGCGCCAGCTCGAAGGTGAGCACGTTGTCCTGGTCATAGCCCAGCGGCAGGCGCGAGGCATCGTGGAGCGCATGCATGAACACGCCGGCGGCGCACAGCAGGACCGCCGCCAGCGCCACCTGCGCCACCACCAGGCCGCGACTCAGCCGACCGCTGCGCACGCCGATGCCGTTGCGCCCGCCCTCGCGCAGCTCGTCCACGGTGACTGCGGCGCGGCTGCGCCACAGTCCAAGCATCGCCGCCAGCAATGCGCCCAGCAGTCCCAGGCCGATGCCAGGCAGCCACGCGCCGATACCCAGATGCACGCGTCCGCCCCACAGCCACTGCGCGGGAATGAAACCCTGCAGCGCTCCCACGCCCGCCATCGCCAGCAGCATCCCCAGCACCGCACCGCAGCCGCCGACCAGCAGGCCCTCGCCCAGCGCCGGCAGCATCAATCGCAAGCGCGGCGCACCCAGCGCGCTGCGTACCGCGGCATCGTGGTTGCGCGACAGGGCACGCAGCAGCATCAGGTTGGTGAGGTTGACCAGCACGATCAGCAGCACCAGCGACGCACACGCCAGGAACAACATCAGCATCGGCCGCGTGCCCTGCTGGAACGCCGCTGTCAGCGGCTGCGCGCCGTAGCGCGGATGCGTCCAGTTGCCGCCCATGCCCATGTCGCGGAACATCGTGCGCTCGGCCGCGTCGGCCTGCGCCGCCACGCTCGCCACACCGACACCCGCCGCCAGTCGCCCGATCGCGATGGCGCCGTTGTGGTTGTAGTCGTGGCTGCCCGGCGGCAGCGCCATCGGCAATATCACGTCGCCCGGACCGAGCACCGTGTTGAAGCCGGCCGGCAGCACGCCGACGATGCTGTGCGGCACACCCTCGATCTTCAGCATGCGACCGATCACGCTGGCCTCGCCGCCATACGCGCGTTGCCACAACCCGTAACCGAGCATCACCGCTTTCGGCCCGTTCGGCCGATCCTCCTGCGCGGTGAAGTTGCGCCCCAGCAGCGGCGCAAGGCCCAGCGTGGGCAGCAAGGTCCGGTCAAAATAAATCACCGGCGCCTGCACCGGTGCACCGGCGCCGGCGATGTTCACCGCCAGGCCGAAGTGCACCAGCCCAAGCGAACGCAAACCCGCGGGCGGCCCCAGCCACTGGTATTCATGCGGCGAGATGCCACCCACATAGTCGCTGCCGCGCAGCGGCCCCAGCACCACCAGCCGATCCGCCTGCTGCACCGGCAACGGCCGGCCCAGCGTGTTCCCGATCAACGCAAACACCGCCACGCTGGCACCGATCCCCAGCGCCAGCACACCGCTCGCCAGCAGCAGGAAGCCGGGGCGGCGCAGGCTCGCACGCCAGGCGCGGAGGATTTCGCTGAGCAGAATGTTCATTGCCTACTCCCCGCGCAAGGCGTGCATCGGCGGTACGCATGCCGCGCGCAGCGCCGGAACCAGGCACGCGAGAAGGCCGGCCAGGACCAGCACCACGCATACGCCAAGCATGGCGAGAGGATCGAAGACGCTGCGGTCGATTTCCTCCAGCACGGCGCCCAGCACCTGCGACAGGGCCAGCGTGATGCCCAGGCCGACAAGCAGCCCGATCGCGACCTGCCGCAATCCTCCCTGCAGCACCATGCGCACCATGCCCAGCGACGATGCACCCAGCGCCATGCGCACGCCGAACTCGCGCTGGCGAGCGGTGACTGCCACCGTCATCACGGCGTACATCCCGGCGGCGGCCAGCCCGAGAGCCAGCAGCGCGAACAAGCCGACCAGGAACAGGTTGCGCCGCGTGTCATCGGTGGTCGCGTGCACGATCCCGGCCATCGTGCGCAGGTTGGCTATCGGCTGCTCTGGCGCCACCTGGGCGACTGCTGCACGGACGGCATGACGATAGCTGCCGGGATCGCCCTGCACGCGCAGCGCAAAGCGCAGCGGCTGGAAGGAACGGAATACCCGCACGATGTGCCCGGGCATCTGTACAAGGGGGAGATAGAGGAACGCACGCTTCCGGTCATCCAGCGGGCCGAATTGCCGCGTATCGCCGACCACGCCGACGATGCGTGCCGTCACCGGGCGAAAAGTCGGGTCGCCGGATTGCGTCTTGCCGGCGGCGTATCCGCTGTAATCGTTGACGACGATGCCCTTGCCCAGCGCGTGGCCGCCATATTCCCGCTCGGCCAGCGTGCGGTTCACGATGGCGACCGGCTCGCTGCCCGCGGTATCGGTGGCGTCGAAGGAGCGCCCTTCGCGCACGGGGATGCGGAACACGGAGAAAAAGTCGGCGCTCACCCCGCGAATCTGCGGATTGGGATCGAAATAGTCCCTGCCTGGGGCGTGCACGCCGCCCATGTTGAACTGCTGTCCGAAGTCTCCCGCCGGCAGGCCGTTGGTGACGGCGACCTGCTCGGCGCCCGGCAATGCATGCAGGCGCCGCAGCAATCCTTGAACCAAGGTTTGCGTCGATGCGGCGCCGGGGTTGCTGGCCCGCACTGGCGCCAGGTCGAAGGTCAGGATGTGGTCGCTGGCAAACCCCAATGGCGTGCGCGCCGCATCGTAGAGCGCATGCAGGAACAGCCCGGTGCCGCACATCAGGCAGGTCGCCAGGCTCATTTGCGCCACCACCAGCACCCGCCCCAGACGGCCGCCATGGCGCCCCGGCGTGCGGCCGCCTTCATGCAACGCTTCCTGCACCGATGCCGAGGAAAGCCCGCGCCACGCGCCAAACATCGCCGCCAGCAACGCGCCCGGCACGGCGATTGCCAGCGTCAGCCATACCAGCCCGACCGACATCTGCGGCGCTTCGCCATGCATCCATGCCGCCGGCACGTAATGACCGAACAAGGACAACCCCGCCGCCGCCAGCCCCATGCCGGCGAGGGTGCCGCTGGTACCCACCAGCATGCCCTCGGCACAGGCCGGCAACGCCAGCCGCCATACCGGCGCCCCCAGCGCATGGCGCACGGTTGCATCGTGGTGGCGCGACAAGGTACGCAGCAGCATGAGATTGCCGAGATTGACCAGCGCGATCAGCAGCACGCACAAGGCACTGGCCAGGAACAGCAGCATGATCGGGCGCTGCTGCTGATGCAGGGCTGCCGACAGCGGCACGCTGCCGAAACGCACATGCTTCCAGTAGTCCGCCTGCGGATCGGCAAGGCCCGCATACATGGCTTGCATGGCGGCATTCGACTGGGCGCCCACGGTCGCGGCGCTGGCTCCCGGCGCCAATCGCGCGACGGCGATGAAGTTGGTACCGTCGTCGTAAGTGTCCGGTTGCAACGCCAGCGGCAACATGATGTCGCCCTGGCCGAACTGATCGAAACTCGCCGGCAGGACACCGACGATGGTGCGCGGCACGCCCTCGACCCGCAGGCTCCGGCCGATCACCGTTGCCCCACCGTAGCGGCGACGCCAGTAGCCCTCGGCGAGAATCACCGCCCTCGGACCGCCCGGACGATCTTCCTGTTCCGAAAAATTTCGCCCCAGTCGCATGCGCATCCCGAGCGCAGGCAACAGGCCCCGGTCGGCAGCAAAGGCGTTCACCTGTTCGGGCTCGCCGTCGCCGGCCACATTGACCGCCCTCAGCTCTCCATTGATCAGGCCCATCGACGTCGTGCCGACGGCGGGCTGCATGTGCTGGTACTGCTGGGGCGAAACACCACCGGCCAGTTGCCCCTGGTCCAGTGGCCCCAGCGCGATCAGTCGCTCGGGCGAGGCATAGGGCAAGGGCCGCAGCAGCACGTCGTCGACCAGCACGAACACCGCCGCGCTGGCGCCGACGCCCAGCGCCAGCACGCCACTGGCCAGCAGAAAGAAGCCCGGCCGGCGCAGGCAGGTGCGCCAGGCACGCCAGATTTCGGCCAGCCAGGCATTCATGCATCGACCTCGACGCGGCCGCCGATCAGCGCGTCCAGCCGCTGCTCGTCCTCGCGGCGCAGGCGGTCGTAGGTTTCCTCGTCGACCACGCGGCCGTCGAACAGGCGGATCTTGCGCTGGGCCAGTTCGGCGTAGCGGGCGTCGTGGGTGACCATGCAGATGGTGGCGCCGCCCTTGTGCAGTTCGTCGAGCAGGGCCATCACCGCTTCGCCGTTGCGCGAGTCGAGGTTGCCGGTGGGCTCGTCGGCGAGCAGGATCGCGGGCTTGCCGACCAGCGCGCGCGCCACCGCCACGCGCTGCTGCTGGCCGCCGGAAAGCTGCGCCGGGTAATGACGCATGCGGTGCGCCATGCCGACGCGCTCCAGCGCTTCCTGCACCCGATCACGTCGTTCGCCAGCGCCGATGCCGCTGCGGTAGGTCAGCGGCAGTTCGACGTTCTCCTGCACGCTGAGGTCGCCGATCAGGTTGAACGCCTGGAAGATGAAGCCGATCTCGGCGTTGCGGATGCGCGCGCGTTCGGCCGCGTTGAGCGCGGCCACGTCATGCCCGTTCAGCACGTAGCTGCCGGCGCTGGCGGTGTCGAGCAGGCCGAGGATGGAAAGCAGCGTGGTCTTGCCGCAACCGGACGGGCCGGAGATGGAGACGTACTCGCCGCGACGGATGTCCAGATGCACGTCGCTGAGCGCGTGCGTCTCCACCTCATCGGTCTGGAACACCTTGCGGATGCCGCCGAGGGTAATGACGGAAGTCGATTCGTTCATGGATTCGTCCTGGTTCGGAAAGGTCCGCGGCGCCGGTTGGCATGGATGTCATCGCAGGGCGGGCACTGCCCGCCGCTCTTGTCACACGCTCCGCCATCGAAGCCGAAGCTGGCGGGCGGTGCCCGCCCTACACGGTCAGCGCACGCGCAGGCGGTCATATTTATCCCATTGGCTGGTATCGGAAAGGATCACCCGGTCGCCCGGCTGCAGCCCCTGCAGCAGTTGCACGCGGTCGACCGAGGTGACGCCCACGCGCACCTTGACGCGGGTGGCGACACTGCCGGAAGCGTCGAGGCGGAACAGGCCCACCTCGCTGTTCGCCTCGACCTGGGCCGGCCGGCCCAGCGACAGCACCTGGTCGAGTTTCGCGATGCGGATGCGGCCGTCCACCGACAGGTCCGGTCGCGCGCCGGGCGGCAGCGCGCCGGGCGGCGTCACGTCCACCTGCACGCTGCCGTCGACCACCGCCGGGTCGATCCGCGTGACCCTGCCGTCGATCATGCCGTTATAGGTGTTCACCTGTGCGTACATGCCCAGCGCCACGTCCTTGGCCTGCACCTCGGGCACGCGCAGCCGCGCGATCAGCACGTCGCCGCGCGCCACCCGCGCCAGGTCGGTGCCGGCGGCGACCTGCTGGCCTTCCTGCACGGCGACCTGTTGCAGCGTGCCGGCGATCCCCGCGCGCACGTCGAGCGCGTCGGACTGGCGCTGGCGCAGGGTAAGGTTGCTGCGCTGCAGTTGCAGCTCGGCCTGCACCGCGGCCATCTGCGCCGTGATGCCGGCACCGAACGCCTGCACGCGCTGCTGCTCGACTTCCGTGCGATGCCTGAGCTGGTTCAGCGCGATCAGCTCCTGCTCGTACTGCACGCGCGGGATCAGGGCCTTCGCCACCGCCTTCGCATCGGCGTCGCTGCGGACCTTGGCCGAGGCGAAATCGGCCTGGGCCTGGGCCAGCGAGGAGCGTTCGTCCAGCAGTTGCGACTGCAGCTCGGCGTGCTTCGCCGCGACCCGCGCCTCGGCCGCGGCGACCTGCGCCTCGGCGTTGCGCAGATCGTTCTCCACCTGCGGGCTGCTCAGCCGCAGCAACACCGTGTCCGGCTCCACGCTGGTGCCGGGCCACACTTCGATCTTTGCCACCTGCGCGCTGGTCTGCGCGGCCAGCCAGTGGATGTCGCGCGGCACCAGGGTGCCGGGCGCGCGCACTTCGCGCAGCATGTCGCCGCGCTGCACGGTGTCGATCCACAGGCTCGAACGCTCCGCCGTGGGCAGGGCCGGGCCGAGGCTGGCTGCGCCGATGGCGAGGCCGGCCAGGAGAAGGGCGCCGGCCGCGACGGCGATCAGCTTGCGGCGGCGTTTGCGTTGGGCGGCAAGGGGGGTGGCAATGTCCATGCGCCTGATGGAGCAAGGTGCGTGCCATGCATGCAAGTTGTTGTTGCGCAATGAATCATGCCGACGCCGAAAGCCCTGCCAACGTTCGTTCCCGGACAACGTCGTCCGGAGTCGTACATCACTCCGTTGCAGGAGCCCGCTCGCGGGCTCCTGCAACGAGCAGAGACCGCGCCTCCGCCGGCTCAGCCGGTGTTCTGCAACCCCTGCGAGACGCCGTTGACGCAGGCGACCAGCGCCTGCAGCACGGCATCGTCGCTGCGTTCGCCGGCGCGCCAGCGTTGCAGCAGGTCGACCTGCAGCAGGCTCATCGGATCCACGTAGGGATTGCGCAGCTGGATCGAGGCGGCCAGGCGCGGATTGCCCTGCAACAATGCCTCGCTGCCCTTGAGCCGCAGCAACCACTGGCGGGTACGCTGGAACTCGCTGCGGACCAGGCCGAAGAACTCGTCATGCAGCGGACCGGACAGTTTCGAGAACGCCTCGGCGATGTCCAGGTCGCACTTGGCCAGCACCATCTCGACGTCGTCCAGCAGGTTGTTGAAGAACGGCCAGTCATGCGCCATCTCGACCAGCGCGGACTCGCCGAACTGCTGCGCGCCCTGCTCCAGCGCGCTGCCGAAGCCGTACCAGCCGGGCAGGATCGAGCGGCACTGGGTCCACGCGAACACCCACGGGATCGCGCGCAGGTCCTGCACGCCGCGCATGCTGCGGCGGCTGGCCGGGCGCGAGCCCAGGGTCATCTGCTCGATCACGTCGACCGGCGTGGCGCTGCGGAAATAATCGACGAAGCCGTCGCGTTCGACGAAGGCGCGATAGCTGCGCCGGCTGGCCGCCGACAGCATGTCCATCCGTTCGCGCCAGCGCGCCTCGCGCGGCTCGTCTTCGCGCGGGCGCAGCGACGCGCGCAGCACGGCGCCCACGGTCTGCTCCAGGTTGCGCAGGGCCAGCGCGCGGATGCCGTATTTGCGATGGATCACCTCGCCCTGCTCGGTTACCCGCAGCACGCCGGCCACCGCGCCGCGCGGCGAGGACATCAGCGCCGGCGTGATGCGCGCGCCGCCGCGGCTGGCCGAGCCGCCGCGGCCGTGGAAGAACGCGAGATGGATGCCGGCGGCATTCGCCACGTCCAGCAGTTCCACCTGGGCGCGCTGCAGGCCCCAGCGCGAGGCCAGCGTGCCGCCGTCCTTGCCGCTGTCGGAGTAGCCCAGCATCACCCACTGCTGGTCATGGCGCGCCGCCAGGTGGCGGCGGTAGAGCGGATCGTCGAGCAGCGCGCGCAAGGTGGCCGGCGCGTTCTTCAGGTCGTCGACGGTTTCGAACAACGGCGCGATGTTGAGTGGCACGTGCTGCGCTTCGTCGACCAGCCCCCCGCGCCGCGCCAGCGCCAGCACCGCCAGCACGTCGGCGGCCGAGCGTGCCATGCTGATGATGTACAGGCCGGTGGCGTCGTGGCCGTGACTTTGGCGGCTGTCGCGCAAGGTGGTGAACACCGCCTGCAGGGATTCGGCATTCGCGTTGCTGCTGTCCGCAAACGCGGCTTCGCCGCTGGCGTAGGGGCGCAGCCGATCGGCGCGTGCGTCGCTATCGCGGCTGGGCCAATCCGGATCGGCCAGCAGGGCCGCCAGCGCGTCGTCGTGCACGCGCGAATCCTGCCGCACGTCCAGCCGCGCCAGGTGGAAGCCGAAGCTGCGTACGCGGCACAGCAGGCGCTCCACCGCGTAGGCGCCGGCGTGCACGCCGCGATGCTGGAACAGGCTGTCGGCGATCAGCTGCAGGTCGTCAAGCAATTCGGCACTGGACGTATAGCCGTCCGGAGACTCGTCGCCGGTCAGCGCCAGCCGCGCGCCGACCAGATGCAGCAGGCAGCGGTACGGCATGTCGGCGTGGCGCGGGCGGATCTGCGCCGCGGCCGCGGGGAAACGCTCGCGGTAATCCGCCAGCCGCGCGCGCAGCGCCGCCGACGCGGCGACCCGGCCCTCGGTCTGGCTGAGCTGGCGCGCCAGCGTGGCCACGTCCTCGCGGTAGCGCTCCAGCACCAGTGCGCGCTGCGAGTCGAGGCAGGCGGCGATGGTGTCGGCGCCGACGTTCGGGTTGCCATCCATGTCGCCGCCGACCCAGCTGGCGAAGCGCAGCAATCGCGGCAGCTTGATCGCCACGCCGTAGGTTGCCTGCAGCGCCTGCGCCAGCGCTTCGTACAGCGCCGGCACGATCCGGTACAGCGGGTTGGCCAGGTAGAAGTCGACGTGCTCGCACTCGTCCTGCACGCTGGGCCGCACCGGCGAGGCCTCGGCGGTCTGCCAGCCGGCGGACAGCGCCATGTAGATGCGGTCGTCGTCCTCCTTGCGCTCCTGCGGCGTGCGTTGCTGGTCGAAGCCGTCGATCAGCGAACGCACGATCGCCTGTTCCTTTTCCAGCAGCGAGCGGCGCACCGCCTCGGTCGGGTGCGCGGTGAACACCGGCTCGATCCACAGCCGGTCGAGCCAGCCCACCAGCTCGTCGGCGCCCACGCCCTCGGCCTTCAGCCGGCCCAGCACGTCGAGCAGCGATTCCGGCTGCGGCGCACTGCCCTCGCGCTGGTAGTCGCGGCGGCGGCGTATGCGGTGCACCCGCTCGGCCGTGTTCACCGCCTGGAAATAGGTGGCGAACGCGCGCGCCAGCGCTTCGGCGTCATGGGCGTCGAGACCGGCCAGCGAGGCGGCCAGGTCGTCCACCGAGGCGCCTTCGCGGCGGCGACGGATCGCCGCGGTGCGCACCTGCTCGACCCGCTCGAAGAACGCCGTGCCGCCCTGTTCGGCGAGCATCCGCCCGACCATCGCGCCGAGCCGGCTGACGTCCTCGCGCAGCGGGCCGTCGGGCGGCAGGAACTCGGGTTCGCGGCTTGATTCCATGCAGGGCTCCGGGCAGGTTGAACCGCCAGCCTAAACGAATTGCGGCGACGGAGGCATCCGCCGGCTTCTGCCGTTACAATACCGGGCTTGTACTGCCCGCCGAGGGGCGCTGCGACCGTTCATTCGTGAATGCGGATCCATCCGCGACTGGCTGCACGTTCCCGTGCCGACTCCTCACGAAAACGGCCAGGCTCGGCGCGGCACGTTCCACAACGGCGCCCGGTTGTTTTACGCGAATCCCTTCGCGAAGAAAGACTGGCCATCCATGGCCGGACTCTTCACAAGAGCCTCGCACTAACCGGAGATATCCATGAACGCCGCACTCAAAGAAGAACACCACGACTACAAGATCCGCGACCTGTCGCTCGCCGACTGGGGCCGCAAGGAGCTGGACATCGCCGAGCACGAGATGCCGGGCCTGATGTCGATCCGCAAGAAGCACGCCGCCATCCTGCCGCTGAAGGGCGTGCGCGTGACCGGCTCGCTGCACATGACGGTCCAGACCGCGGTGCTGATCGAGACGCTGAAGGACATCGGCGCCGACGTGCGCTGGGCCTCGTGCAACATCTTCTCGACCCAGGACCACGCCGCCGCGGCGATCGCCGCTACCGGCACGCCGGTGTTCGCCTGGAAGGGCGAGACGCTGGAGGAGTACTGGGACTGCACGCTGGATGCGCTGTCCTTCCCCGACGGCAAGGGCGGCTTC
>CAVPQF010000102.1:0-20035 GCA_963707225.1 uncultured Gammaproteobacteria bacterium | reverse complement strand
CAGTGAGCCGGGCTCCGGCGACTTCTTCATCGTCCCCGGCTTCACCACGCCGGCGTGGATGAAGAACGGCGTGATGTACCAGATCTTCCCGGACCGCTTCTACAACGGCAGCACCGCCAACGACGTGAGCAACGGCCAGTACACGTATGCGGGCTGCGCCACCGAGAAGCATGCCTGGGGCACGAGCGTGGTGGCCAACGTCAGCGGCTGCAACACCGCCGTGTTCTTCGGCGGCGACCTGGCCGGCATCGACCAGAAGCTCGGCTACATCAAGAACACCGTCGGCGCCAACATCCTCTATCTCAACCCGGTCTTCCTCTCGCCGAGCAACCACAAGTACGACACCGAGGACTACATGACGGTGGACCCGGCGTTCGGCAGCAACAGCACGCTGCAGACGCTGAGCGCCGACATCCACGGCACCGGCAACGGCCCAAGGGGTTACCTGGTGCTCGACGGCGTGTTCAACCACACCGGCGACACCCACAAGTGGTTCGACCGCTACAACGGGTGGCCCAGCATCACCGGCGCCTACGAGTCGCAGTCCAGTCCGACCTACGGCTACTACACCTTCCAGAGCTGGCCCAACACCTACTCGGCGTTCTTCGGCTTCTCCTCGATGCCGAAGCTGGACTACGGCAGCAGCGGCTCGGTGGTGCGCAACGCCATCTACGGCTCCGGCACGTCGGTGGTGAAGACCTGGCTCAAGTCGCCCTACTCCATCGACGGCTGGCGCCTGGATGCGGCCGAGTACATCGATGCCGGCGGCAACGGCGGCAAGGACGCCACCAGCCACCAGATCATGGCCGAGCTGCGCAGCGCGGTGAAATCGGTCAACGCCAACGCCGACATCCTCGGCGAGTTCTGGGGCAACGCCGGCCCGTGGACCGACAACGGCACCGAGTGGGACGGCGCGATGAACTACGACGGCTTCACCCAGCCGGTGTCGGAGTGGATCACCGGCAAGGACTACGGCGGCGGCACGGCGAGCATCCCGGTCTCGCAGTTCGACAGCTGGCTGCACGGCACCCGCGCGA
This sequence comes from uncultured Gammaproteobacteria bacterium, assembly GCA_963707225.1. Taxonomy (GTDB): domain Bacteria; phylum Pseudomonadota; class Gammaproteobacteria; order Xanthomonadales; family Rhodanobacteraceae; genus Rhodanobacter. The sequence continues at coordinate 18,998 of CAVPQF010000102.1, read as the reverse complement.
ACTACCCGACCAACGTGCAACAGGCGATGAGCAACTTCCTCAGCAGCCACGACATCACCCGCTTCGGCAACCGCGCCGGCGGCGACATCTGGAAGACCTACCTCGCGCTGTTCTTCCAGATGACCTACGTCGGCACGCCCACGATCTACTACGGCGACGAGTACGGCATGCAGGGCGGAGCCGACCCGGACAACCGGCGCACCTTCGACTGGAGCACCGGCAGCATCACCAACAGCGCGGTGGCGCTGACCCGGAAACTGACCACCATCCGCAACGCCTACCCGGCGCTGCGCACCGGCTCGTTCATGACCCTGCTCACCGACGACGCCAACAAGCTGTATGCCTATGGCCGTTTCGACGCGACCAACCGCATCGCGGTGGCGCTGAACAACGACAGCGTGTCGCACACCGTTACCGTGCCGGTGTGGCAGCTCAGCGTGACCAACGGCAGCCACCTCACCGAGCTGATCTCGGGCACGCAGTACACCGTGCAGAACGGCCAGGTCAGCGTGACGGTGAACGGCCACTACGGGGCGATCCTGGCGCAGTAGGCTGGTTTCGTGGCGGCGGGCGGATTCGCTCCGCCGCCGCGAGGCCACTCCCGATCCCGCGGGATCCAGCGGCGGATGGCTGGACTCGGGTCCCCGACGTGTAGGAAACTCCATCGGGATGTAAACGTTTACATCCCGATGGTTGCAGGCTTCGCCCGGCCTGCTCCGGGCCGTCGAACAGGATCCCGCCATGACTTTTCCCGCACGGTTACGAAGCCTGGCCCTGGCCGTTTGCACCGCCGCCCTGCTGTTCACCAGTACGGCCAGCGCCACGCCGCCCCCAGCGACCACCATCCGCCTGCGTATCGATGCCAGCGCGCAGGGCACGCCGTTCCCGCATTTCTGGGAACAGACGCTCGGCTCCGGCCGCGCCTCGCTCGCCTTGCGCGACGACTACCGCAAGGATCTGGATGCCGTGCACCAGGCCACCGGCGTCGGCTACATCCGCTTCCACGGCATCCTCGACCGCGACGTGGGCCTGGTGCAGCGCGATCCGCAGGGAAAGATTACCTACAACTTCTCCTACGTCGACCAGATCTACGACGGTCTGCTCGAGCACGGCTTCAAGCCCTTCGTCGAACTCGGCTTCATGCCGCCGGAGCTCACCTCCGACCCGGCCGCGCTGCAGGAGTTCTGGTATCACCCGAACGTCGCGCCGCCGAAGGACTACGCCGAGTGGGACGCGATGATCGGCGCGCTGGCGCAACACCTGGTCGAGCGCTACGGCATCGACGAAGTGGCCAGCTGGTACTTCGAGGTGTGGAACGAGCCGAACATCGGCTTCTGGGCCGGCAAGCCGCAGCAGTCCACCTACTTCACCCTGTACGACCACACCGTGCGTGCGCTCAAGGCGGTGGATCCGCGCATCCGCGTGGGCGGCCCGTCCACCGCGCAGGCCGCGTGGGCCACCGACTTCCTCGCACACACGCACAAGAACAACGTGCCGGTGGATTTCGTCAGCAGCCACGTCTACGGCGATGACACCGCCGACAACGTGTTCCGCACCGGCGAGAAGATTCCGCGCGCCGACATGGTGTGCCGCGCGGTGGACAAGGTGCACAAGGAGATCGCCGCCTCGCCCTACCCGCACCTGCCGCTGGTCTTCAGCGAATACAACGCCAGCTACGCGAACCTGCCCAACGTCACCGACACGATCTACATGGGCCCGTGGATCGCCAACACGATCCGCGAGTGCGCGGGCAAGATCGAGATGATGAGCTACTGGTCGTTCTCGGACGTGTTCGAGGAGCAGGGCATCGTGCGCAACCCGTTCTACGGCGGCTTCGGCCTGATCGCCGCCGGCCGCATTCCCAAGCCCGCGTTCAATGCGTTCGCCATGCTGCACAAGCTGGGCGACACGCGCCTCGCGGTGGATTCGGATTCCGCCCTGGTCACTCGCCGCGCCGACGGCAGCGTGGTCATCGCGCTGTGGAACTACGCACCGCCCGTCGGCCATACCGCCAGCTACACGCCAGGCGAACCCGCCGGCACGCCGAAGCACTTCAGCATCGACGTGCGGCACCTGCCTGCCGGTGCCCACGCCACCGTGTGGCGGCTGGACGCCGCCCACGGCAACGCCGTCGCCGCGTTCGACCGCATGGGCCGCCCCGACTCCCCCAGCCGCGGGCAGATCGTGCAGCTGCGCGAAGCCGGCAAACTGGCCGCGCCGGAATCGGTGAAGCCGAGCAATGGCAAATTCGAGATCACCGTGCCGGTGCAAGGGCTGGTGGTGGCCGAACTGCGCTGAGGCCGATCGAGCCAGCGCGAGGTGCTGACCTGCATACCGCAACTCGCACTCGCGGCCATGGCCTCATGCAGCAAGGGGCATGCCGCACCACCGGCCCATCCGCCCATGAATACGTATGCATGGGCTGGTTGCTGCAGTGCGACGCTATCTACCATGCAATAGTTCGCGCCAATCAGCATGTACAGGCATGCTGCGCCTGCAGGGCGAAGTCCTGGCGCGACACCACAGCTGCAGGAGGGGATATGCCGATCGAGCACATCATCCAACGCGGGCCACGCGCGGCACGCACATGTTGAGCATCGTCCTGGCCGCCGCGCTGGCCGCCGGCGCGGGTGCGCCGGCCTGGCACGACGGGCTGGACTGGCATGGCGTGCACGTCGCCATCAGCCGCGACGCGCAGCACGACTACACGCTGGCGTGGCCGTACGGCGAGCGCGTGATCGCCGCGCAGCCCTTGCGCACCGAGACCGCCAGCACGCTGTTCGATGGCCTGTTCGCGATGGCGCAGGACGACCTGGCGCAGGATTCGGTAACGGCGATCCGCGACGGCGCGTTCGACCACGGTCGGCCGATTCCCTGCCAGTGCTTCGTGACCGGCCTGAAGTGGCCCTACGTGTGGACGCGCGACCTGTCCTACGCGATCGACCTGGGCCTGTGGCGCTTCGACCCCGCGCGCTCGCGCAACGGGCTGAAGTTCAAGCTGTCCGACGTGCGCGTTGCGTCCGCGCCGCAGGGCTTGTACGCGATGCAGGACACCGGCTCCGGCGGCAGCTGGCCGATCAGCACCGACCGCGTGGTGTGGTTCCTCGGCGCGCGCCACCTGCTCGGCGACAAGGCGTTCGCCGGCGCCGTCGACAAGGCGCTCGGCGCCACCCTGGCGCAGGATCGCCAGTATGCGTTCGATGCAGGCTTCGGCCTCTATCGCGGCGAGACCTCGTTCCTCGACTGGCGCGAGCAGAGCTACCCCGCGTGGACCGCGGACGAGGTGACCTTCATCGCGCAGTCCTATGCGCTGTCCACCAACGTGCTGCACTACCAGGCGCTGCAGCTGGCCGCCACGCGGGCCGACGGGCGGCACGACGCGAAGGCGGCGGCTGGCTACCGCAACCAGGCCACGGCGCTGAAGAGCGCGATCAACACACACTTCTGGCGCGCCGACCGCGGCATGTACATGAGCTACATCGGCGGCGATGGCACGCCCTACGACACCTACGACCTGCTCGGCATCGCGCTGGCGATCGACAGCGGCGTGGCCGACGGCGAACGCGCGCGGCAGGCGCTGGCGAACTACCCGGCCTGGCCGGCGGGCAGCCCGGTGATCTGGCCCGAGCGTTCCGACCAGCCGATCTACCACAACCGCGCGATCTGGCCGTTCGTCAGCGCCTACGCGTTGCGCGCCGCCCGCAAGACGGAACAACCCGCGCGCATCGCGCACGAGATCGAATCGGTGATGCGCGGCGCGGCGCTGTACGGTTCCAACATGGAAAACTACGAGCTGCTCACCCAGGGCCAGCACGTGGACGAAGGCCAGCTCAGCGGCCCGGTGGTGAATTCGCCGCGCCAGCTGTGGTCGGTGGCGGCGTATCTCGCGGTGGTCACCGAGGGCGTGTTCGGTCTCGGCGAAGACGGCCGGGTGGAACCAAAGCTGCCCATCTCGCTGGTGCCGATGCTGTTCGGCCAGCGCAAGTCGATCACGCTCGACCTGCGCGACCGCCGGATCACCCTGCAGCTTCCGGAAAAATACACGGGCAACCTGCTCGTCGCCGACCGCAGCAGCACGCGCGGCACGGCCACCACGGTGACGCTCAAGGCGGTGCAGGTGCCGGACGTGCCGCTGCGCACCGACGCGCCGCTGTACGCGCCCGTCGCGCCAGCCGCGCCGCTGCTGCGTGCCGGCGGCGACGGCTGGAAGATCACGACCGACGGCAAGGTGCGGCTCTACCTCAACGGCCAGCTTCACGGCAGCGTCGACGGTGACGGCCAGCTCGCGCGTCAACCCGGCCTGGCCTGCCTCAGCGCCACGCGCGTGGATGCGCACGGCCTGGAATCGCTGCACAGCCCTGACGCCTGCGTGGGCGAGGTGACGAAGGTCATCGGAAGCTGGCCGCGCACCTGGACTGCTTCGGCCAGCGGCAATTATCGCGTCGCGCTCGACTACGCGAACGACCACGGCCCGATCAATACCGGCATCACCGCCGCGGTGAAGATGCTGGTGATCCGCTGCGCGGGCAGCGGCGAGCAGCGCCTGCCGATCGTGATGCCGCACAGCGTGCGCGCGCAATCATCCAGTTGGGGCCGCTTCAGCGCCAAGGCCGGCGCCGCCTGCCAGTTCGATCTCGGCGACGGCTTCAACATGAGTTACCTCGCCCACTTCGCCCATTACACGGGCGGCAGCGGCGGTACCGACGGCCCATTGAACCGGGCCGACGTGCATGCCCTGCTGATCGCCCCGCTCGCCACCGGCCACGCCACCCCATGAAGGACGGCACCCTCTTGAACAACAAACCGGCGCTGTCGTTCTGGCAGATATGGAACATGTGCTTCGGCTTCCTCGGCCTGCAGTTCGGCTTCGCGTTGCAGAACGCGAACGTCAGCCGGATCTTCCAGACCCTGGGCGCCGACGTGAACGACATCCCGGCGCTGTGGATCGCCGCGCCGCTGACCGGGCTGATCGTGCAGCCGATCATCGGCCACTTCTCCGACCGCACCTGGAACCGGCTGGGCCGGCGCCGGCCGTACTTCCTGGTCGGCGCGGTGTTCGCCTCGCTGGCCCTGCTGTGGATGCCGAACGCGCCGGTACTGTGGATGGCCGCCGGCCTGCTGTGGATCCTGGACGCGTCGATCAACGTGTCGATGGAGCCGTTCCGCGCCTTCGTCGGCGACCAGTTGCCGACGAAGCAGCGCCCCAGCGGCTATGCGATGCAGAGCTTCTTCATCGGCGTGGGCGCGGTGGTGGCGTCGGCGCTGCCGTGGACCCTGGCGCGGTTCGGCGTGGCCAACGTGGCCGCGGACGGCGGCATCCCCGACACGGTGAAGTACGCGTTCTACGCCGGCGGCGCGGTGCTGCTGGGCGCCGTGCTGTGGACGATCCTGCGCACGCGCGAGTACCCGCCCGCCCAGCTGCAGTCGTTCACCGACAACGTGGCCGCGCAGCCGGCGGTGGATGCGTCGCGCGCCTGGAAACCCGGCCTGCTGCTGCTGGCGGCCGGCGTGCTGGTGCTGTTCGCGATCCGCCATTTCGCGCTGGAGAAGGAGTTGTACCTGCTGGCCGGCGGCCTGCTCGTGTTCGGCCTGCTGTTCGCCTGGCTCACCTTCACCCGCAGCCGCGGCATGCTGCGCGAGGTGATGGGCGACCTGTACAGCATGCCCGGGCCGATGCGCCGGCTGGCCTGGGTGCAGCTGTTCTCGTGGTTCGCGCTGTTCGCCATGTGGATCTACACCACGCCGGGCGTGACGCGGACCATCTACGGCACCACCGACGTCGGTTCGGCGCTCTACAACGAGGGCGCCAACTGGGTCGGCGTGCTGTTCGCCGCGTACAACGGTTTCGCCGCGCTGGCGGCCGTGGTGATCCCGCTGATGGTGCGCCGCTGGGGCCTGCGCATCAGCCACCTGCTGAACCTGGGGCTGGGCGGCGCGGGGCTGCTGTCGTTCCTGGTCATCCGCGACCCGCAGTGGCTGCTGGCCTCGATGGTCGGCGTGGGCTTCGCCTGGGCCTCGATCCTGTCGCTGCCGTACGCCTTGCTGTCGGACAACCTGCCGGCGGCGAAGATGGGCGTCTACATGGGCATCTTCAATTTCTTCATCGTGATCCCGCAGCTGCTCGCCGCCAGCGTGCTCGGCCTGCTGCTGCGATTGTGCTTCCACGACCAGCCGATCTGGGCGCTGGCGCTGGGCGGCGCCTGCCTGCTGGTCGCCGGCCTGTTCACCCTGCGCGTGCGCGAGCCGGTGACCAAAGCCGAGCCACTGCCCGCAAGCTGACCCCGTGGGAGCGACTTCAGTCGCGATGCTTTTCGAGTATCCGGCTGAGAGCATCGCGACTGAAGTCGCTCCCACAGCACGCCCCCACCCTTTGCTGCAGCAGGACGCGCACATGCTTTACAAGAACACGCTCCCGGCCCTCGCGATGATCCTGGCCGCCGGCCTCGCCCACGCCGCCAACACGCCACCCGAATTCGTCGGCACCGACGCGCCGTTCGCGTCGAACGCGATCTACTTCGTGATGACCGACCGCTTCGTCAACGGCGATCCGTCGAACGACCAGCGCGACCAGGGCGGCGCCCACCCCACCTTCGACATCCCGGTAGCCGGTGCGCCGAAGGGCGAGAGCGCGAACATCGGCTACCTCGGCGGCGACTTCAAGGGCGTGCTGGACAACGCCGGCTACATCCGCGGCATGGGCTTCGGCGCGGTGTGGATCACCCCGGTCGTGGACAACCCGAACGAGGCATTCACCGGCGGCGACCCGGTGCGCTGGGGCTCGAAGTTCACCGACCGCGGCAAGACCGGCTTCCACGGCTACTGGGGCGTCAACTTCTACAAGCTCGACGAACACCTGCCCGGCAAGGGCCTCGACTTCGCGCAGTTCACCGCGAAGATGCGCGCACACGGCCTGAAGACCGTGCTCGACATCGTCGCCAACCACGGCTCGCCCGCCTTCACGATGCCGAAGGCGCAACCGATGTTCGGGCAGATTTTCGACAAGCACGGCAAGCTGATCGCCGACGAACAGAACCTGCCGCCGTACCGGCTCGATCCCGTGCGCAACCCGCTGCACCGCTTCTACCACGCCTACGACGACCTGGTGCAGCTGTCCAACAACGACGACCGGAACCCTGCCGTGCTGGACTATTTTGCCGGCGCGTACATGCAGTGGGCCGACCAGGGCGCCGACGCCTTCCGCATCGACACCATCAGCCACATGTCCACTGCGTTCTGGAAACAGTTCGCCGCGCGCATCCGCGCGAAACACCCCGGCTTCTTCATGTTCGGCGAAGCGTTCGACTACAGCCCCGACAACATCGGCCAGTACACCTGGCCTTCGAGCGGCAGCATCAGCGTGCTCGACTTCCCGCTGCGCGGCCGCATCGCCGACGTGTTCGAACACCCCGGCAGCGACTACGCCAAACTGCTCGACCGCCTGTATCTCGCCAATGGTCCGTACCAGAACCCGTACGAACTGGTCACCTTCTACGACAACCACGACATGGCGCGCCTGGATGCCAGCGACAACGGCTTCATCGACGCCAACAACTGGCTGTTCACCGCGCGCGGCATCCCGGCGATCTATTACGGCTCCGAAACCGGCTTCGAACGCGGCAAGGCCGAACACCAGGGCAACCGCAACTACTACGGCCAACAGCGCATCGACGCGGCATCGAAAAGCCCGATCTACCGCCAGCTCAAACGCATCGCCCAACTGCGCGAAAACACCCCCGCCCTGCAACGCGGCCTGATGCTGCCGCTGCGCTTCGCCGGCAACCAGGCCGCGTTCTACCGCGTGTACCAGCAAGGCGATGTGCATCAGATCGCGCTGGTCCTGCTCAACAAGGGCGACGCCGCCGCACCGTTCGACATCAACGACTACCTGCAGCCCGGCCACTGGCAACCGGCACTCGGCGGCGCCGCAATCGACGTGGCCGAAGGCGGCCACCTGCGCACCAGCGTCCCGGCACACGACGTGCAGGTCTATCTGCTGGATGCCGCGGCGAGGCGCACGGACCTGGTGGCGGAGCTGACGCAGCTGATGGAGGAGCGCGGGCATCCGGAGCGCTGATCCGCCCGATACAACACTGCGAGATCAGGCTGCCGGATCGGGCGGCCACCAGGAAGCTGATGCGTTGATTTTTCGGGTTTGACACAGCGATGGCACGAGATAGGCTGCGGAATTAGACTGCAATTTGAGATCCCCAAAGCGACCACCCTGCTGCGGGCGATTTGGTCCAACGCTAAGCGTCAGAGCGCATGAAGCAGACTACGGCGGCAAATTTGGCTTTGGTTCTAGTGGTGGGCGGTTGGCTGCTAGCCTTCTATGGCGTCATGTCGCAATTTGGCGACCCATCACCATCCGTCCCGCGCGAACAAATCGAAGCTGCCCGGCACCTGTCACTTACGGTACTGGGCGTCGGTGTCGTGTGCATTCTGGCCGCCCTTTGTCTTTCTGGTTTCAGTTTTACTGCCGCCAAAGTTCGTGCCAGCGTTTGCGCTGCGCTAGGCTTCCTACCTGCAATCGCTGTTATCTGGAGCATGCTGTGAGTGGCAGTGCGCTCTAACTACCCCCCGTAAGAGACTTCCGGTCAATACCGCCCGCTTGATGTTCTTGCCTTGAGCTTTCAGGCGTTCGCTGGTCTCGGGCGTGGACTTTTCCACGCAGGCCGCCCTGGCGCGCTGCAGGCTGCTGCGTGCGCCCTGGATCAGCAAGGTGCGCAGGTAGGCATTGCCGCGACAGCTGATCGTGCCAAGCCGGGTGTGTCCACCGCTGGAGCGCTGGGTCGGCACCACGCCCAGCCACGCGGCCAGTTGTCGGCCGTTCCGGAACTCCCGTGCGTTGCCGACACTGGCGACCATCGCATCGACCGTGATCGGCCCGACGCCGATGATCGCGCCGATCCGCACGCACCGCGCGTCCTGTCGCGCGTGGGCGTCGATGCGTGCACCGCACGCGTCGACGGCCGCGCGCAACTGCGCCCAGTGGGCGCCGAGGTCACGCAATAAACTCGCCCGGCAGCCCGGCATGCTGATCCAGCGCGGCCAGTACCCGATGCAACGCCACATCGCTCTTGGCCACCACGACCCCGAACTCGGCCAGCAGACCGCACAGGCGATTGCCGATCGCCAGCGACTCGGTCTTGTAGCCTTCGCGCACCCGATGCCACGCCAGCCGCGCCTGCTGGTCGACATCATCCTTGACCGGTACGAAGCGCATGTTGCCCTGGCGCGCCGCCGTGGCAATGGTCTCGGCATCGTTGCGGTCGTTCTTGCTCGTGCGGCTCTTGCGGAACGGGGTGACGAACTGCGCCGCCATCAGCCGCGGCTGCAGGCCGTATTCCAGGCAGCGCCAGCCCCAATGATGCGCGCCACTGCACGCCTCCATCGCCACCACCGTGCCAGGCGGCCGCTGGGCCAGCCACAACGCAAAGGCCTCGCGCCCCAGATCCCGCCGACGCAGCACATGGCCGTTGCCGTCCATCTCGCACACCGAAAACACGCTCTTCGCCAAGTCCACGCCAATGGCTATAGTGCTCATGGAGACTTCCTCTTCTGCTGACGGTTGTGTCGCAACACCATCATGGCCCTCGAGGCCGAAAGGGGAGGAAGTCTCTTTTTACTCGTCCAAGCCGAAGCCGCTTCGCGGCTCGGCTTAATTCAGCCATTAGGCCCGCATGGAAGTTTTCCACGTGCGTTTATCAAAAGCGCCCCTCACCCTGATTGTCCTTGTCGCCATTGGGTGCTTTATGCCTTATGGCGGGAACAGCACAGCCAACGCCGGCTCGCCACCGAACTTCGGTCCAGCTGCGTATCCAATGACGCGCTCGGAATTCCTCGAGCGTATCAACTCCAGGTTGATTGCAAGCTGCGATGCTTCGCGTGAGGAGTACAACCTTGGCCGGGACAAGTGCCTGCAACTCGTAGCCCAAAGAACAACTTCTTGTGCCAAGTCCGTTTCCATTGCCAGCGCCATCGTGGACAAGGCTCAGTTCAAGACTTATGGCAGGGCATACCTGGATTGTGCCAAACCATATTTCTTCTGTAACGGCATTGAGATCAAGACACTTGGGGCTACAACTGGCCATTGCAGGTAGGCCCGGCAACTTGTTCAATTCACCGCAAGCCTGGTGCATCAAAAGCTGCCCGGCAAAAGCCGCCATTTGTTCCGCGTAGTACCTGACATTGCTGCAGGAACTCTCCCTTCCGATCAATACCGCGAGCGTGGTTGCACATCGCGAAGGCACCTGGCCCGGCATGAACGCAGAATTCGGGAGGTCGGCAATGGACTACAAGGGAAGCTGCCACTGCGGCAGGGTCGCATTCGAGGTGGAAGGCGAGATCGGGGGCGCCCTGGCGTGCAACTGCTCGATCTGCCAGCGCAAGGGTTCGCTGCTGTGGTTCGTTCCGCGCGAGAAGCTCCACCTGCTCACGCCGGACGACGCGGCGAGCAGCTACACGTTCAACAAGCACGTCATCCGGCACCGATTCTGTCCGGTCTGCGGCATGCATCCGTACGGCGAAGGCACGGACCCCAAGGGCAACGCCGTGGCCGCCATCAACATCCGCTGCATCGAAGGCATCGACCTGGCGGCGATCCCGGTCACGCACTATGACGGTCGTTCGCTGTGAAGCCGCAGGGCCTTGGCGCTGCCTTCCGCAAAACCACGCCCAACGCACCACATCAAATGAGGTGGACCCATGCGGCATTTGATCAGCTTCGCCATCTTCCTCGCGGCCGTCGCCGCCTATGCCTCCGGCCTTGGCTCGCTGTTCTTCGGCGCGCCGCTGGTCGGCACCGTGCTGGCGCTCGCCGGCGTGTTGTTCGAGCTGGCGTTCTGGCTGCGGCTGTTCCACCGGGCGCCGTCGAAATAGGCTGACGACGGCGGCTGGGCGTACGCCGACCGACCACGCCCGCTCCAGGGATCCGTCGTCATGAGCAACGCCGTCTCGAACCTCGCCGAACTGCTGCAGTCGATGCACCCCGTGTTGAATCGCGGCGTGTATGCGTTCGTCTCGCTGCCTGCGGGCGGCGTGCCGGATCGGGTCGAGCCGATCGCCACGTTCCGCGAGAGCGAGGGGCTCACCCTGATCGTCGAGGAGCCGCAGGCGAAGGATGCGGGGCTGCCGATCCTGTTCCGCGCCGCGTGGATCACGCTGACCGTGCACTCCGACCTGCAGGCCGTCGGCCTGACCGCCGCCGTCGCGACCGCACTGGCCGAGGCAGGCATCAGCTGCAACGTCGTCGCTGCCGCGCATCACGACCACCTCTTCGTGCCGGCCGAATCGGCGAGCCAGGCGATCGCCGTCCTGCAGGCAATGCAGGAGCGCAGCGGCCCGACTCCCGGCGTGAGCTGACCGGATGCCGCCGCTGCGTTTTTCCGGCAGCCCCGTGCGGCAACGTCGAGGCGAGCCGTCCCGAAGGCAGGCGACGGCAACCGCGAGTACGAAGAGATGCACGTGGATGGCGGCGTCACCACCTCGGTGTTCAGCACGCCGCTGATCGCCGGCATCCAGTCGACCGAACTGCCGCTGCTGCGCGGCGCGCGGCCTGCTGTGGCAGACTCCGGCGCAGTCGGTACGCAACATGGGATCACCGCGCGCCGCCACCTCGTACCGCCCGGCCTGCCCGATGCCGTCGTCCGGCACGGCAAGCCGGTGACACGACGGGCTCAGATCCGGCCGTCGACGAAGCGCTCCCCGGTCTGCTGCGCGCGCCATGCCGGGCCGAGATGATCGCCCTGCAGTTGGTATGGTTGCCGAGGCGGATCATGCGATCGTGCGTAGTGATACCACGCCGCTTTCAGCGCAGGCTCGACCGCCGCACCACCAGCTTCACCGGCAGCACCTCGCTGTCCACCGGTTCGCCGCGGATCAGGCCGAGCAGGCTGTCCACCAGCACCTCGCCGGCCTGCTTGGTGTCCTGCAGCACGGTGGTCAGCGGCGGATTCACGAAGCTGGCCATGGGGATGTCGTCGAAGCCGGCCAGGGCCACATCCTGCGGTATGCGCAGGCCGTGGTCGCTGAGCGCGCGCATCGCGCCGATCGCGATCAGGTCGCTGGCGGCGAATACCGCGTCGAAGCCGACCTCGCGCAGGATCAGGCTGCGCATCGCCTCGTAGCCGAAGCGCTCGGTGCTCTCGGCGTTTTCCTGCAGCTCGGGGTCGACTTCCACCCCGGCCCGCTGCAGGGCATCGACGTAGCCGCGATAGCGCCCGAAGAACTCCGGGTAGTGGCTGGACGCGTCGCCGAGGAAGGCGATGCGGCGGCAGCCGCGCTCCAGCAGATGTTCGGCGACTGCCTGGCCACCGCGGAAGTTGTCGCAGCCGATCGACACGCCGGGCTGGTCCGGCAGCACCGCACCCCAGCGCACGAAGCGGGTGCCCTGGGCAACCAGCTTCTCCAGCTTGTCGGTATAGGCCAGGTAATCGCCATAGCCGAGCAGGATCAGGCCGTCGGCCTTCTTGCTGTCGGCGAAATCGGCGTGCCAGTCGCGCGAGAACTGCTGGAACGAGATCAGCAGGTCGTAGCCCTGCAACGCGCAGGCGCGGGTGATCGAGCCCAGCATCGACAGGAAGAACGGGTTGATGTGCGACTCGTCGGCGGTGGGGTCCTCGAAAAACAGCAGCGCCAGCGTGCCGGAATGCATCCGGCGCAGGTTGGAGGCGTTCTTGTCGACCTTGTAGTTGAGCTGTTCGGCGGCGGCCTGGATGCGCCGCCGGGTTTCCTCATTGACCAGCGGGCTGCCGCGCAGCGCGCGCGACACCGTGGCCTGGGATACCCCGGCCAGGTGGGCAATGTCGATCGATGTGGCTTTTGCCTTCATTCGCAGCGCAACCCGCAAGCTTTTGCGACGGCGCAACGCCGTCCCTGCCAAATCCTAGCCGGTTTGCGCGGCGCTTGTCGTATACCGCCTGGCGCTGATCGAGACAGGCGCACGTCGCCGACGACGCCGCGAATGCCGGTCGGGAGATGATCTTCATGCGCGCATGTCCTCCAGCTCGATGCCCTTGGTCTCGCGCACGCCGGCCAGCACGAACAGCAGCGACAGCAGCGCGAAACCGGCGTACAGGCCGTAGGCGAAACTGAGGCCCAGTTCGGCCAGCGCCGGGAACGTGCTGGTGATCGCGAAATTGGCCAGCCACTGCGCCGCGGCGGCCACCGCCAACGCGGTGGCGCGGATCCGGTTCGGGAACATCTCGCCCAGCAGCACCCATACCACCGGGCCCCAGCTCACCCCGAAGAACACCACGTAGGCGTTCGCCGCGACCAGCGCCACCATGCCGGTGGCGCCGGGCAGGCTCAGCGTGGCGCCGCTGCCGGTGGCCTGCGAGAAGCACCACGCCATCAGCCCCAGGGTGAGCGCCATGCCGGCCGAGCCGACCACCAGCAAGGGCTTGCGGCCGACCTTGTCGACCAGCGCGATCGCCACCAGGGTCACCAGCACGTTGACGATCGAGGTGACCACGGTGATGGTGAACGAGTCGGCCTCGCTGAAACCGACCGAATGCCACAGCGTGGACGAGTAGTAGAAGATCACGTTGATGCCCACGAACTGCTGGAACACCGACAGCAGGATGCCGATCCACACCACCGGCAGCAGCCCGGCGGTCTTGCCGCACAGGTCGCGCAGGCGCGGCCGGTGTTCCGAGCGCAGGCTGTTCTCGATGTCGCGCAGCTTGTTGTCCAGCGCGGTCTCGCTGTGCATGTTCAGCACCTTGCGCAGCACCACGCGGGCCTCGTCGATGCGGCCCTTGGCGACCAGGTGCCGCGGCGACTCCGGCACGCCCAGCACCAGGGTGCCGTAGACCAGCGCCGGCAACGTCGCCACCAGGAACATCCAGCGCCATGCCGCCAGCCCGAGCCACAGCGGTTCCGCCGCTCCACCGGCCGCGCCGGCCAGCCACGCATCGCTGAGCAGGGCGGCGAAGATGCCCAGCACGATCGCCAACTGCTGCATCGAGCCGAGCCGGCCGCGGATGTGCGCGGGCGACACTTCGGCGATGTAGGTGGGCGCGATCACCGAGGCCACGCCCACGCCGATGCCGCCGACCAGCCGCCACAGGATCAGGTCCCACACCGCGGTCACCAGCCCCGAACCCAGCGCACTGGCCACCAGCAGCACGGCGGCGACCTGCATCGTGCGCACGCGGCCGAAGCGGTTCGCCAGCATGCCGGCATACCACGCGCCCAGCGCCGAACCGAGCAGCGCGCAGGAGACGGCGAAGCCGATCTGCGCCGCGTCCAGCGCGAAGCCGCCGCGGACTGCGTCGACCGCGCCGTTGATCACCGCCGTATCGAAGCCGAACAGGAACCCGCCCAGCGCCGCCGCCGCCGAGATCAGCACCACCCGCGCGGTGGCCCGCTGGCCCAGCCCGTCGCCCGTCATGTCCATCGTGCTCATCGCGTCTCCCCAGCGTCATGGCATCAAGATGCGCCCGAGTCTGCACTGCAGCCTTTGCGGTGTCCGGCTGAATACGTATGCAGGAGCAGACCTGCCCCCCGCATCCGCCGCGGGGCCGCACCTCGGCTACCCGTGTCAGTGGACACTATGACAGCGCTGTCATGATTCACCAAACCCGACTTTCAGGGCCAGCGGTTCCAAGATGTCGAAACCTTTCCAATCGTCATTCCGGCGAAGGCCGGAATCGCACTTCAGTCATGCAGCGAAACATCGTGTCGGCAATGGATTCTGCTCCGTGGCCCACGTGTGACGGGGCTCTCCGTCGTTCAAGTGCGATTCCGGCCTTCGCCGGAATGACGACTGATGGGAAAATCGGAGCCTTGGCGCGGTGGGTGGCGGCTAGTCCGCGGCGTTGATCACCGCGAGGAAATCGCTGCCGTAGCGCTTGAGCTTGGCTTCGCCGACGCCGCTGATGGTGGCCAGCTCGTCTTCGTTGGCGGGCATGGCGCGCAGCATCGCCAGCAAGGTGGCGTCGTGGAATACCACGTACGGCGGCACGCCCTGCTGCTTCGCCAGTTGCGTGCGCAGGGCGCGCAGCGCATCCCACAGCTCCTGCTCGTAGGTCTCGATGCCCAGGCTGCCGCCGCCGGTGACCAGCTTGCTGTCGCGACGGCGCCGGCTGCCGCGTTCGGGGCGCGCGTCCTCGCGCAGCTTCACCGGGCGGCCGCCGCTGAGCACGCTGCGGCTGGCGGCGGTGAGGCGCAAGGTGCCGTAGCCTTCGGCGTCGGCTTCCAGCAGGCCGGCGGCGAGCAGTTGGCGGAATACCGAACGCCATTGCTTCTCGTCCATCTCGGCACCGATACCGAAGGTGCTGAGCTGATGGTGATGCAGGCTCAGCACGCGCTCGGTTTCCTCGCCGCGCAGCACGTCGATCACATGGCCGGAGCCGAAGCGCTGGCCGGTGCGGTACACCGCCGACAACGCCTTCTGCGCCGGCACGGTGGCGTCCCAGGTCTTCGGCGGCGCGACGCAGTTGTCGCAATGCCCGCAGGGGCCGGGATAGGTCTCGCCGAAGGCGCCCAGCAACAGCTGGCGGCGGCAATCGGTGGCTTCGGCGTAGGCCAGCAGCGATTCCAGCTTCTGCCGCTCCACGCGCTTGCGCTCGTCGGCCGATTCGGACTGCGCGATCATCTGGCTCATGGTGACCACGTCGGACAGGCCGTAGATCATCCACGCCTCGGCCGGCAGGCCATCGCGGCCGGCGCGACCGGTTTCCTGGTAATAGCCCTCGATGCTGCGCGGCAGGTCCAGGTGCGCCACGAAGCGCACGTCCGGCTTGTCGATGCCCATGCCGAAGGCAACGGTGGCGACCATCACCACGCCGTCCTCGCGCAGGAAGCGCTGCTGGTTCTTCGCGCGGGTCGCCGCGTCCAGTCCGGCGTGGTACGGCAGCGCCTCCACGCCGAGTTCGGCCAGCCATCCGGCGGTGTCGTCCACCTTGCGCCGGCTGAGGCAGTACACGATGCCGGACTCGCCCTGGTGGCCCTGCAGGAACTCGGTGAGCTGACGCTTCGCGTTGTGGCGCAGGCCGACCCGGTAGCCGATGTTCGGGCGGTCGAAACTGGACACGAACTGGCGGGCCGTTTGCAGCGACAGGCGCTCGACGATCTCCTCGCGCGTGCGCGCATCGGCGGTGGCGGTGAGCGCGATGCGCGGCACCTGCGGGAAACGCTGGTGCAGGATCGCCAGCTCGCGGTACTCGGGACGGAAATCGTGGCCCCACTGCGATACGCAGTGCGCCTCGTCGATCGCGAACAGCGCCACCTCGGTGCGTTCGAGCTGGCCGAGGAAGCGTTGGGTCAGCAGCCGTTCCGGCGCCACGTAGAGCAGGTTCAACTCGCCGGCCAGCAACTGCCGCTCGACCTCGCGCTGTTGTTCTGCGCCAAGGCTGGAATTGAGATAGGCGGCGGCCACGCCGGCCTCGCGCAATGCATCGACCTGGTCCTGCATCAGCGCGATCAGCGGCGACACCACGATGCCGGTGCCCTGCCGCAGCAGCGCGGGAATCTGGTAGCACAGCGACTTGCCGCCACCGGTCGGCATCAGCACCAGCGCGTCGCCGCCTTCGCTCAGATGCTCGACCACGGCCTGCTGCTGGCCGCGGAAACTGGGGTAACCGAAAACGCTTTGGAGCAGGTCGAGGGAAGTGGGCATTCGGGGGATGCTAGCAAATGGAGGGACCTGCTTCGCGAGATCAGTGTGCGCAGAGCACCCGGATGCATGTCGGCTGAGGGCGATAGTGCGGCCTTTTGCCCTCTCCTCAATCCCCCCCGCAAGCGGGAGAGGAGGCGAACGTTAGAAGCACGTTGCTTCATTGAAGCGGGGGCATGCCCCACAGCGCATGATCGAGATCGCCGTCCAGGCCGAACCGCGACAACGGCACGCGGCCGTTCTTCACCTCGACGCCTTCGGCGCGCAGGCGCCGGGATTGCTCGCGGAAACCGCGGCTGCCCGGCGGCATCGCGATGTGTCCGCTGGAACGCAGCACGCGGTACCACGGCAATTCCATGCCGTCGGGCACCTCGCCGAGCAGGCGGCCGACCAGCCGCGCACGTCCCGGCAGCCCTGCGCGGGCGGCGATCGCACCGTAGCTGGCGACGCGGCCGCGCGGAATCGCGGCGATGGCGGCGTAGATGCGGGCAGCGGCCTCATTCATGGTTCACGCGACGCTAGCGGGGAGTCGTGGCAGAGTAGCTTCCGACCCTTGCCGACGGAAGCCGCTGCATGCGCCATTTCGAAGCCGTGCGTTCCCACATCGGCAGCCTGCACGAGCTGCGCCAGAACGACCCCTACCTGATCAGTTTCGACCTGAAGCTGTCGCCGGATCGTTACCAGGGCGTCTACCTGGCCGAACTGGAGGACGAGGCGGGACGCCGCTACCTGCGCGTTTCCACCCCGATCGGCCCGCTCGCCGGCACCGATCCCATCCGCTGCCTGCGCTTCAACTGGCAGCAACGCACCGGCTTCCTCGCGGTGGCCGACCTGGATGGCTCGCCGTACCTGCACCTGTGCGAAAACCGCCCCTACGAATTCATCGATCGCGCCGAGTTGCAGCGTGTGGTGCGCGAACTTGGCGTGCTCGGCGACCAGCTGGAGCAGCTCATCGCCACCGGCGACGATTCGCTGTAGGCGCTTCCCGCCCGGTCAGAACACCAGCCGGAACGCCACCACCAGGCCGTAGGCCAGCAACGCGGTGATCGGCAGGGTCAGGATCCACGCCCACACCATGCGCTCGACCACCGACCAGCGGATCGAGTTGAAGCGCTTGGCCGCGCCCACGCCCATGATCGAGGCGGACACGTTGTGCGTGGTCGACACCGGGATGCCGAAGGCCGAGGCGCTGAGGATCACCAGCGCGGAACTGGTCTCGGCGGCGAAGCCGTTGATCGGGTGCAGCTTGACCATCTTGTGGCCCAGCGTCTTGATGATGCGCCAGCCGCCGCCGGCGGTACCGGCGGCCATGGTCAGCGCGGAGACGAACTCGCCAGTTGCACGCCGAGTTCAGGAATGAACAAGCTCAATCCCTTCCATCACGAAAAATCCGTTCCACTGACGCCTGCCACCGCAGCCAAGCCACCTGCTCAGCCAAAACCAGCAGATGAGAGCAAACCGGATGAAGCAGCACCTGCAGCAGAGACAACCGCAGAAAAACCAGTCGAAATACCAGCACCTGCTACTACTCCAACACCGGAAAGCCAGCCACAGCTGGCGAAGCGGCTCGACCCCAACGAAAACGATCCAAACGCCGAAACAGCGACTGTTCAGATAAGGCACCAATTGCTGCGCCACCAGAGGCGATACCACAATAGTTCGAGAGCGCAGGCTACTAGTCTGCTGCCAATAATTAAAAAGGGCGGCGGCCCCACGTTGCCCTTTTAATAAATCAGGAGCAAGAAACTTTGGCCCCGTTCCCTCATCCCAGCCATTTTTGTCATAATTGTCCTTGGCACAGCAGTGGCTTTCTATTTTCACGAAGGTAATCTAGCAGACTCCTGCAAAGCCGAGATTCAGGCAACCCAAATGCTAGTTTATAAGGGACCAACTCTAACAAAAGCTGAACTCGCCGAAGCCGACGAGTCATTCAAATCTGTAATTGCTGCCAGCAATGACGAATGGGATCAAGCTCATCCACTCAAAATAGGCGCGCTGGAAGCCTACATACAATTCTTGTATAAGACTGACCAGCGTGATGCAGCCAAACCATACGAAGCAGAACTGGATCAGCTTAAAGGCAAAGCTGAGCTGAAGTGATTTTTCATGGAGCGCGGGCGTCGCGCTCTTAGTAATAGGAGCCAATAAAACTTGAAACGTATCATTATGATTGCAGTTATTGCCATTCTCGTCTTCGCTGTCCTTGGCGGGATCCGCCAACCACGCTCACGAAAGTGTTTTAGCTGACTCGTGCATGGCTCAGATTCAGGCAACCAATATTCTCGTTCAAAAGGCCGGCGCTAGCAAGGATGAACTCAACGAAGCCGACAAATCCTTTCAATCGGCAATACGTAAAAATGCTCTGAAACGTCATAAACAT
>CAVPQF010000101.1:0-5403 GCA_963707225.1 uncultured Gammaproteobacteria bacterium | reverse complement strand
TCAACTCTCTCGCCGAACTCCGGCAACTGACGGTCGAGTGCGGGATGGACTATCTCCCCAGCCGGAAAGAGGGGAGCGACAAAGCGGGCGTGCTGACGAAACAAATTCAGACGGCGTGCGCGGAGCATCAATTGACGGTTCGCGGCGGACGATTCGAGGGAACGTAATGGCGGAATTCGGCTATCGGTGGCATGGCGACCGGATCATCACCGCTCTCAAGCGGGAGATGCGGAACCGGCTGCGCAAAGCGGCGGCCGAGACTCGTGGTCAATTGGTGCGGAACCTCAGCATATCGGCCCGCCGTGGGGGTGGACAGAACCGCGAAGGGTCCAGCGCGGCGGGGGACTTTCCGCGAGCGAACAAGGGGTTTCTGCGGCGGGCAGTCATCAGTGATCTGGTGGATGACACGACGGCGGTTGTCGGAATCATCAAGGACTCCCCGGCTGCCAAGTACGCCCGCCGACTGGAAGACGGGGGCAGGATCGTCTCCCACGGGAAGTTGATGGCAATTCCGATTTCATGGGAGGCGAAGAAACATTCCGACAGCGGGCAGGGACCGCGCACGTTCGGGCGTCCGATGGTGCGGATCAAGCGGCCCGGAAAAACGATGCTGCTGGTCGAGATTCCGGTCAAGCGCACGGGGTTCGGCGCGGGGGTGGTCGAGTCCAAGCGGGGGGCGTGGATCATCCACTACGTCCTGTCGCCCAGCGTGACGATTCTTCCGCGTCCGTATTTGAAACGCACTGTCGAGCAAATGCTTCCACGGATCAAGGCCATTCTGGAGGCTCCGCTGAATCTATGAGTATCGACGTGGACAACGCTATTTACGCCCGGTGGAACGCGGCAGGGATGAACACGAGTATCGCCGAACTCTCTCCGGGCGACGATGTGCCGAGTCCCGAAAGCGCGGATGAGATGCCGCGGGCGAACTATTACACGACCAGCGATCCCTTAGAGAGCGAATCGAAAGGCACGCTGATCAACCAAAAGAACGTGACCTTGGAAGTCTGGGGGTCGATCCAGCCCACCACATGGCCGCTGGCCGGGTCGATCCGCGCGATGCGGTCGGTCAGCCACACGTTCGCGTAGATCTCGCCGTCGACCCACTCCGGTTCGTTGAGATTGGTGACCGGCGCGCCATCCGCGGTCACCGTGATGCGGCGGACCACCTGCAGCGTTTCCGGATCGAGCACGCGCAGCACCGGCGTGCCGTCGCTCATGTACAGATGCGCGTCGTCGCGGGTCAGCGCCCAGCCTTGGCCGGCGTAGCTGAAATTGCGCTGCGGCGTGAAGCTGGCCAGGTCGTAGACGAAGCCGGTCTGGCTCTGCCAGGTGAGCTGCACCAGCCGGCCCTTCCAGTCGACGATGCCCTCGCCGAAGTACTGCTTCGGCAGGCGATGGCGCTGCACCACGTCGCCGGTTTCCAGCGCCACCTTGCGCACGCTCGACTGGCCGACCTGGCCGGTGCTTTCGTAGAGGTAGCCATCCTTGTAGAACAGTCCCTCGGTATAGGCGCCGGTGTCGTGCGGGTAGGCGCGCACGACCTGGTAGCCGTAGACCGGGATGGCCGCCCGGGCCGGAGCGGCACAGGCGAGCAGGGCGAAGGCGAGGGTGCAGGTGGACCAGCGCGGCATCGGGTCGTTTCCGGGCAAGTTGGGCCGCTCAGCCTAGCGGACGTACGCGGAAATTGCGGCCCTTGATCCTGCCCGCGCGCAGGCGCTCCAGCGCCTTGTTCGCCAGCGCGCGGCTGATCGCCACGTAGGCGCGGGTGGCGAACACGTCGATCTTGCCGATGTCCTTCGCCTCCAGCCCGGCGTCGCCGGTAAGCGCGCCGAGGATGTCGCCGGGACGCAGCTTGTCCTGCCGGCCGGCGTCGATCACCAGGGTTTTCATCGGCGCCAGGTGCAGGGTCTTGCCGCGCGGCGGCGCGACTTTCAGCGTGCGCCACGGCAACGGCGCGCCGCCGGGTTCCTCGATGTTCGCCGCCTTCGGCCGCTCGCGCGGCGTGCACAAGGTGATCGCCAGGCCCGTTTCGCCCGCGCGGCCGGTGCGGCCGATGCGGTGGGTGTGGGTGTCCGGGTCGTGCGCGACGTCGTAGCTCAGCACCAGCGGCAGCGCGACAATGTCCAGCCCGCGCGCGGCCACGTCGGTGGCGACCAGCACGGCGCAGCTGTGGTTGGCGAAGCGCACCAGCACCTCGTCGCGATCGCGCTGTTCCATGTCGCCGTGCAGGGCCAGCGCGGAGAAGCCGCGGCGGTCCAGTTCCTGCGCTACCGCATCGACGTCGCGGCGCATGTTGCAGAACACCAGCGCGTGCTGGCCGCGCTCGCCAGCCAGCAACTGCGCCAGCGCGTCCAGCTTCTGCGCCGGCTCCACCTCGATGAACTGCTGCTCGATCGCCGGCTTCTGCTCGGCCGGTGCGTCCACCGTGACCACCACCGGATCCTTCTGCACGCGCTGGCTCACCGCGCGGATCTCGTCCGGATAGGTAGCCGAGAACAGCAGGGTCTGGTGGTGTTTCGCGATGCGCCCGATGATGTCGTCGATCGCCTCGCTGAAGCCCATGTCGAGCATGCGGTCGGCCTCGTCCAGCACCAGCACCTTGATGCCGCCGCCGTGCAGGCTGCCGCGCTTCAGGTGTTCCTGCACGCGGCCGGGCGTGCCCACCACGATGTGCGGGTCGTGCGTCAGCGAGGCCAGCTGCGGGCCCAGCGGCATGCCGCCGCACAGGGTCAGCAGCTTCACGTTCGGAATGTTCGCGGCCAGCTTGCGGATCGCCTTGCTGACCTGGTCGGCCAGCTCGCGGGTGGGGCACAGCACCAGCGCCTGCAGCCGGATTGCGTCCGCGTCCAGCGATTGCAGCAGGCTCAGCCCGAACGCCGCGGTCTTGCCGCTGCCGGTCTGCGCCTGCGCGATCACGTCGCGTCCTTGCAGCATCGGCGGCAGGCTTTGCGCCTGCACCGGCGTCATCCCGGCGTAGCCAAGGGTGTCGACGCTGGCGAGCAGGGCGGGTTTGAGCGGGAGCGTGCTGAACGTGGTCATCCGCACATGATCGCATGACCGCCGCGCCGAAGCGCTGCGGCACGGCTGACTTGCATCCGTGCGCCAGCTCGCCGACCCTGTACCGCTATCGTCTCAGTGACCACCATCATGGATATCGTTTTCATCGAGGACCTGCGTATCGACGCCGTCATCGGCATCTACGACTGGGAACGGCGGGTGCGCCAGACGCTGTCGCTCGACATCGAGATGGCGTTTGACAACACGATCCCGGCGGCCGGCGACGACATAGCGCTCACCCTCAATTACAAGGACGTGTCGAAGCGGCTGATCGACTATGTGGGTGATTCCAGCTTCGGCCTGGTCGAGACGCTGGCCGAGCGCTGCGCAACGATCATCCGCGAGGAATTCGGGGTCGGCTGGGTACGCCTGAAATTGTCCAAACCCGGCGCGGTGCGCGGCGCACGCACGGTGGGCGTGTGCATCGAGCGTGGTGTGCGGCCACAGTGAGCGGAGTCGAGAGCGGCATGGACTGGATATCCGGATTTCTGCAGCGACCCGGCATGGCGACCTTGATGGGTGCTCTGGGCCTGCTGCTGATGGCGTGGCTGTCGGGTGTGTTGACCCGGCTGGTGCTGCTGCGGGTGATGCACACGATTGCCGCGCGTACGACCTGGCAGTGGGACGATGCCCTGTTCAAGCATGGGGTGTTCCGCTGGCTGGCGCGGCTGGTGCCGATGGTGGTGATCCAGTTCGGCGTCGGCCTGGTGCCCGACCTGTCCGGGCGTGCCGAGCGGTTGGTCGGCAATGTGGCGCAGTCGTTGATGGTGTTGTTCGTGGTGATGGCGATCAACCGCACGCTGTCGGCGGTCGAATCGCTGTACCAGCAGACGCCCACTGGCAGCCAGCGGCCGATCAAGGGCCTGATGCAGCTGGTCAAGCTGGCGCTGTTCCTCATCGGCACGCTGGTGATCATTGGCACGGTGACCGACCAGCGCGTGGGCCTGCTGCTGTCGGGCCTGGGTGCGATGTCGGCGGTGCTGATCCTGATCTTCAAGGACACCATCCTGGGTTTCGTGGCCGGCGTACAGCTGGCGTCCAACGACATGCTGCGGGTGGGCGACTGGATCACCATGCCGGGTGCAGGCGCCGACGGCGACGTGATCGACATCACCCTGTATACGGTCAAGGTGCGCAACTTCGACCAGACCATCGTCACCGTGCCGACCTGGAAGCTGATCTCGGAGAGCTACCAGAACTGGCGCGGCATGACCGAGGCGGGTGGCCGCCGGATCAAGCGGGCGCTGTACCTCGATGCGACCAGTGTGCATTTCCTGGACGCGAACGAGCTGGCCGGGTTGGGGCGATTTCGCCTGCTCGACGAGTATCTTGGCGGCAAGGATAGTGAGCTGGCCGAATGGAACCGCCGGCTAGGCGAGGCCGGCGCGCAGGCGGTCAACCGCCGCCGGCTGACCAACCTGGGCACCTTTCGCGCCTATGTGGCGGCCTACCTGGGCCAGCATCCGAAGATCCAGCGCCAGATGACGTGCATGGTGCGCCAGCTGGCCAGTTCGCCGCAGGGCGTGCCGCTGGAGCTGTACTGTTTCACCACCACCACGGCGTGGGCCGAGTACGAAAACATCCAGGGCGATATCTTCGATCACCTGATCGCGCTGCTGCCGGAGTTCGGCCTGGCGCTGTTCCAGCAGCCGTCCGGCCGGGACGTGCGGGCGGGGCTGGCGGCGCTCGCCCCGCCACGCGAGGAATCGCCCGATCGCGGCGGCGCGATGCAAGGTGGAACCTGATCCGATGGCGCGGGCCTATCTCAGTCTCGGCTCCAACCTCGAGCCGCAAACCCACCTGCGTGCGGCGATCGGGGAACTGCGCAGGCGCTTCGGCGCGATCACCGTCTCACCGGTCTACCGCAGTCGTGCGGTGGGTTTCGACGGCCTCGATTTCGTGAACCTGGCGGTCGGACTGGACACCGATCTGTCCGCGCAGGAACTCAACGACTGGTTGCACGCGCTGGAGGATCGCCATGGCCGCCGCCGCGACGTACCGCGTTACTCCGACCGCACGCTCGATGTGGACATCGTGTTCTACGACGATCTGGTCAGCGAGGGGCCGGGCCATCTGCAGATTCCACGGCGGGAGCTGCAGCATGCCTTCGTGCTGAAGCCGATCACGGACATCGCACCGGATCTGCGGCATCCGCTCAGCGGCGAGCGCATGGCCGACCTGTGGGCAGTGTTTCCGGAAGAGCGCGAGCCGCTGCAGCTCGAGCCGTGGCAGGCGTGATCGCCACGGCACCGTGATGTAGCGGCGCGCCGGCGCGGCCGCTTTCAGGATGAGTTACACCGACAGCGTGCGACCGCCGTCCACGTGGATGACCTGGCCGGTGAC
>CAVPQF010000100.1:0-53149 GCA_963707225.1 uncultured Gammaproteobacteria bacterium | reverse complement strand
GGGAGCAAGGCCACTGTGTTCCAGATCGATCTACCTGAGTGCTAGGCAGCATCAAGAACCTAATTGTCGCTATGCAGCTGCCAGTTCGACCTTTACTCGATAACCCAGCGCCTGAGCTGCCCGACTTAAGGTTTCAATGGTCAAGCCAGTATCAGTTTCGTTGAGCAAGCGATCAAGCATTGAGCGACTGGTGTGCATCCGCTCAGCCATCGCCGTCTTAGTCAATCCTTGGGCCTTCATGGCCTCATTCAACTGCCAGGCAATCACTCGTTTGATCGCCCGAGCGGATACTTCTTCGAGCACGCCTTCCTCAGACAAAAAATCGTCCAAGGTGCTACCCATGTGAATCGTATGCCTAGCCATGATGAACCTCCTTAGAGCGTCGCAGAGCCAACTTCAGATCATCCGTGGGTGTCTTGTCAGTCTTCTTGATGAACCCGTGCACAAGCACCATTACCGGTCCGACCGTGGTGAATAGCACGCGGGCAATCCCCGCATTGATCGTGCTACGTACTTCCCACAAGCCCGACTCCATTTTCCGAACCAGTGGCATTCCCAACGGCCAGCCGAACTGAACGGTTTTGATGTCTTCGCCAATGGTCTTGCGAGCATCCAAAGGCAAGGACTTTAGCCAGTCTCGAACGGGCTCGCGCCCTTGATCTGTGGCATAGAAGCGGACTTCGAGGACAGGAGGAAGTGGTGGCACGGGGCAAGTGTACCTTTTTTAGTACGTAAGAGCAACAACCGGAAATCGCGCCGCACAATCATCTTCGATGCTCGGCCGTCCGCGGTTGATCAGCCGATACAGACCGCGCATCAACACGGCGAGCTATTCGATGCACGCGCGCACGCGCTCAACAGTTCTCGTTGCAACGCATCAAGAAGACCGATAGGCGGTTTTATGGCTTGGCTCGACGACCGCATTGGGGGCGAGGCGTCAGCTTCTCTCTTTGACACTGTATCCACAATAGAGCCAGGAATTGCGTCCGTATTGTATCTGATTGCGGGAATGAATCCGTGATCAGCACTCTGAATTATATGATCTATAGAATATAAATTAGCCAAATCACACAGACTTACTTCACTTGTCGCCATATAACCTACACATAAATCCTTATCTATATTCAAAGAAAATAGTATATCCTGAAACCTGACAAGGTACATGTCCCATGCAGTAGAGCTCACTATCTTGGCTATTTTTTCAGAAGAGGTGTTTTGGCGAATGCCAAGCAATTTTCCAGACATTCCACAGAAATAGTGCAACGCCAAGTGAGCCTCCCTGGCCAGCATTATTCCGAGGTCACGCCGCAGGAAACGGATGAATTCTTCATGCTTCGATTCCGGCGATGAATTCTTCATCTCGAACTCATTAATCATCACCATCTTTATCAAAGCTATTTTTATGGACTCCACCATGTTAGTCAGATATTCCCTTTTATAACTTTTGGCAAATTTCTCGACGCGATATCGAGCAACCTCATACAAAGTTCTCACCCCTATGCTCTGTGTATAGTGATGAAAAGATTCATCGTTCACGATAATTTCGCCCGTGTCGATGAAGTGGTTATTATCCATCGCGTGAACTTTTATCAGCGACTCTGTTTTTTCAGACGCGAATGAAATAAAGTCATTATCGTTTGATTTGGCAAAATATTCAAAAAAATAGAACAAAGGACTGGAGTCCCAGTTCCTTTTGGCAAGGAAAAGCAACAAGCCGTCGACGCCATCTGTACAATGATCCCGTCTAATGCGCTTATTAAGCGCATCCATTACATTTGAATCCAAAATTACGCTTGGATACATCTTGATATCCAGCTTTCCGGCTTCAAAAAATTCCTTGTTGAGCAACGCCGGCCTTTTGCCGTCGTATTGATCTATCAGAAATATGGGGTTCTTGCTTCCGAACTGCACACCTCCTTTCAGAAACGGAGATTCATACGGCGAATTGCTTATATCCCAAATACGCATACTTCCCTCGCAATCAAGCACGCTGAATGGTTAATCAGTCCAATCGCTTCGCTAAATCCTCAGCTCTAGGATGGTAGTACCGCATGAGCATTCGGGGATCTTTGTGGCCTGTGATCTTGGCCAGCTCATGCAGCTGATATATCGAAGCCAGCCGCGAGGCTGCCTCGTGGCGCAGGTCGTGGAAGCGTAGGTCAGTGAGGTACTTTTTGTCTGGCGCGCGACCGGCCTTCTTGCACTCGGCCTCATAGGTTCGCCGAGCGCGAAGAACTGCACGCTCGAATGCCCGTGTGACGGCATCGCTGCTGACAGCGAACACAAGCCCCGTGAGAGGCGCAGCGCGTCTCGCCTTGACCGAACCCTTCAACTTCCCCTTCACCACCTTCTTGCCAGCAGTGGCGTCGCTTTCGCTTGGCTTCGACGTTTCCAGGGCTGCAACAGCACGTGAGGAAAGCGGTACATCTCGCGAGCTGCCGTTCTTCGTTTCCGGCAGGTGAGCCACACGCTTCTTGAGGTCGACGTTCTCCCAAAGCAGTCCAACAATTTCACCCCGTCTCATGGCGGTTTCAACCGCCAGACGAATGATCGCCGGCAACACGGCGGAGCCACTGGCTGCAATGATGCGTTCGAGTTCGCCTTCGTCAGCACCCCGGCCGCTTATTGCATCTATGGTCGCAACGCGACGCGTGCGGGCATTGTTGGGCGATGGCTTGGTAACGAACTCGATCGGATTCGTCAGACTTTCCATGCGCCACTCATGCCGGGCGATCTTGAACACGTGGGAGAGCAGAGCAATCCGCCGCAACACCGTCGCTGGCTTGCATGTCTTCAACCACTCGTCCCGCTGTTTGGCGATGTCGGCACTCCGGATCGCGGCCATCGGCCGCTGTACCAGCGTCGTGGCTTTCCACATCCGGATCACTGACTTTTCCTGCACATCGCCTTTCTTGCCGGGCACGATTTCGCGCTCGTAGCGGTCTAGTGCCTCACTGAGCGACGTAGCCTCGGCTTCGGCACGGCTAACGAACGTGCCACCATCCATTCCAGATTCGACCTTGCGCGCCCAGGCTTCAGCCTCTATGCGAGTCTCGAACGTCTTGAGCTGGGGTGGGTAGCCTTTGCGACGGACGCGCGCCTGCCACTGGTGCTCGCCCCGTTTACGGAAATTCGCCATTTCTCTCGATTTTCCCGACCTTCGCAGCACTCAGTGGGCCAAAATTGGGCCAATAAAGCTTATTCACCACGTTGCGCCTTGTCGGAAATCCTCTGAAACCATTGGTGTAGCTAGTTTATAGATTCTTGGTCAGATATCAACAATTCGCATTCGTAATGCGTAGGTCGTAGGTTCGATTCCTATTTCCGGCACCAGTTCATGCGGGACCCGAAGCCCTGGAAAGCTCACGCCTTCCGGGGCTTTTTTGTGTCGATGATGCACGATTTTGTAGGGCGGGCACTGTCCGCCATGCTTTTCGCCGGGATGGGAAGCAAGAGCCGGCGGACAGTGCCCGCCCTACAAAGGCAGAGCCAGAGCAGCGCTCTCTGCGGTTTGCGGGTCAGAGGCTGGCGGAGCTGTTGCCGCCGACGACGCGCAGTTCCTTCGGCAAAGCGAAGGTGATGTTTTCCGCCTCGCCGTCCAGTTCGCGCACGTCGCCGGCGCCCCACGACTGCAGTCGGGCGATCACGTCACGTACCAGTTTTTCGGGGGCCGAGGCGCCGGCGGTGAGGCCGATGCGCTTGACGCCTTCGAGCCAGCTGTGCTCGATGTGTTCGGCGCCGTCGATCAGGAACGAGCGTACGCCCTGCTTCTCGGCCAGTTCGCGCAGACGGTTGGAATTGGAGCTGTTGACCGAGCCGACCACCAGCATCAGATCCACCGCGTCGGCAAGCCGGCGCACGGCGTCCTGTCGGTTCTGCGTGGCGTAGCAGATGTCGTCCTTGCGCGGGCCTTCGATGTCGGAAAACTTGTTGCGCAGGGCTTCGATGATCGCCTTGGTGTCGTCCACAGACAGCGTGGTCTGGGTGACGTAGGACAGCTGGTGCGGAAACTTCGGCGTGAGCTTTTCCACGGACTCCAGCGATTCGACCAGCAGGATTTCGCCGGTGTTGGCCGGGTTCCACTGGCCCATGGTGCCTTCGACTTCCGGATGGCCGGCGTGTCCGATCAGCACCACACTGCGCCCGATACGGCCGAGTCTTGCGACCTCCATGTGCACCTTGGTGACCAGCGGACAGGTGGCGTCGAACACCTTGAGATGGCGTTGCTCGGCCTCTTCGCGCACCGCCTGCGACACGCCGTGGGCGCTGAAGATCACCGTGGCGCCATCGGGCACATCGTGCAGTTCCTCGACGAACACCGCGCCGTCGGCGCGCAGTTTGTCGACCACGTAGCGGTTGTGCACCACTTCATGCCGCACATAGATCGGCGCACCCCATGACTCCAGCGCACGCTCGACGATGGCGATGGCGCGATCGACGCCGGCGCAGAAGCCGCGGGGGTTGGCGAGCAGGATGTCCATTGACTTCTCGGGAGTGAGCGTAGAGGAGTGAGAAATGAGCAGTGGCAGCCACTCGTTTTTCACTCCTGCATTTTTCTCGTTCCTCGATTATCGCACGCCGTCCCCGGGCTTGCCGGCGAACAGGCCGAACACGATCAGCATCACGGCGCCGACGGTGATGCCGCAGTCGGCGATGTTGAACACCGGGTAATTCCACTGGCGGAAGTACACGTGGATGAAATCGGTGACCTGGGCCGCGTGCAGGCGGTCGATCAGGTTGCCGATTGCGCCGCCCACGATCAGCGCCAGCGGCAGGCTGGTGCGCCAGTCGCGCCGCGGCGTGCGCGCCAGCCACGTCACCAGCACCGCGCTGATCGCCAGCGCCAGCAGCACGAAGAACCAGCGCTGCCAGCCGGCGCCGCTGGCCAGGAAACTGAACGCGGCGCCGCTGTTGAACGCCAGCGTCCAGTTCAGGAAGCCGGGAATCACCGGGTGCGGCACGCCCATCGGCTGCAACGCCTGCATCGCCCACCACTTGCTGAGCTGATCGAGCGCGATGACGGCGACGGAGAGCCAGAGCCAGGGGAGTGCGTTGGGTTTGGGGGTCATGGGGTGCGGGGACTCGGTGATGATAATTTCGGCCGGAGGGATTCTGGAGGGCCGGCGGGCAGTGCCCGCCCTACGAGGTCTGCCGGCTTCGCTGCAGGGCGGGCACTGCCCGCCGGCTCCTCGAACCGTTCGGTCAGAACCAGCGGCGGTCCTCGCCCGGTCCTTCGATGTTGCCGATGCAGCGACCGCATAGTTCCGGATGTTCGGCATGGCTGCCGACGTCGTCGCGGCGGTGCCAGCAGCGGATGCATTTGGCCGCCTCGCTGACGGTAGCCGAAACCCAGACGTCAGCACCCTCCAGTTCGGTCAGCACCGCGCTTTCCGGCTGGCCACCGGCCAGGTCGAGGCGCACGTCGGAGGTGATGAAGAAGAAGCGCAGCTCGCTGGCCGCGGGGGCGTAGCGAGCCACCGTGACCTCGTCGGCGTGGATCGCCAGCTTCGCCTCCAGCGCGGCGCCGATCAGGTCGGTCTTGCGCATGCCTTCGAGCACGCGCGAGGCGCTGTCGCGGATCGCCAGCAGGTCGGCCCACCAGCGCCGCTGCTCCGGCGAGTTCTGGGTGGCGGCCAGGCCGTCGTACCAGGTTTCGAACAGCACGCTGTCGCCGCGATCGCCCGGCATGGCCTGCCAGATTTCCTCGGCGGTGAAGCTGAGGATCGGCGCCAGCCAGCGCACCAGCGCTTCGGCGATGCGGTACATAGCACCTTGCGCACTGCGCCGGCCGCGGCTGTCGGTCGGCATGGTGTAGAGCCGGTCCTTGGTGATGTCCAGGTACAGCGCGCCCAGTTCGTTGGTGCAGAAGTTCTGGATGCGCGCCACCACTTCGGGGAAGTCGTAACGCTCGTACGCAGCCAGCACCGCCTGCTGCACGTCGCAGGCCTGTTGCACGGCCCATTGATCGAGCAACAGAGTGTCTTCCACCGGAAGCAGGTGTTTGGCCGGATCGAAGCCGTCCAGGTTGCCGAGCAGGAACTTGGCGGTGTTGCGGATGCGTCGATAGGTGTCGGAGACACGCTTGAGGATCTCGTCGGAAACGGTCATCTCGTTGCGGTAGTCGGCCGAGGCCACCCAAAGCCGCAGCACGTCCGCACCGAGCGTATCCATCACCTTCTGCGGTGCGACCACGTTGCCCAGCGACTTGGACATCTTGCGACCGTTCGCGTCCACCGCGAAACCGTGGGTGAGCACTTCGTCGTAGGGTGCGCGGCCGTGGATCGCCGCCGAGGTCAGCAGCGACGACTGGAACCAGCCGCGATGCTGGTCGGAGCCTTCCAGGTACATCACCTTGTAGTGCGACGCCGTGCCCTGCTGCAGTTCCGGGCGCTGGCCGATCACCGCGTAGTGCGTGACGCCTGAATCGAACCAGACGTCGAGCACGTCGGTGACTTTTTCGTAGTCGTTCGCCTGGCCACCGAGCAACTCGGCCGCATCCAGCGTGAACCACGCGTCGATGCCGCCCTGCTCCACTTTTTTCGCGACCTGCTCCAGCAGCGCCACGGAATCCGGGTGCGGTTCCTGCGTGGCCTTGTGCACGAACAGCGCGATCGGCACGCCCCAGGTGCGCTGGCGCGAGATGCACCAGTCCGGGCGACCGGCGACCATGCCGGCGATGCGTTCCTCGCCCCAGCCCGGCACCCAGCGCACGTTCTTGATCGAGGTCAGCGCGGTCTCGCGCAGCTGCGCCTGCTCCATCGAGATGAACCACTGCGGCGTGGTGCGGTAGATCACCGGCGTCTTGTGCCGCCAGCAGTTCGGGTAGCTGTGCTCGATCTTCGCGAACGCCAGCAGCACGCCGCGCTGGCGCAGCAGGTCGACGATGGCGTCGTTCGCCTTCCAGATGTGCATGCCGCCCAGACCGAGGCCATCGGCAACGGGGGTGTCGATGCGGTAGGTGCCACGCGGCTCGATGTAGTTGAGCAGGCCGATGCCGTACTCGCGCGCCACCACGAAATCCTCGACGCCGTGGTCGGGCGAGGTGTGCACCGCGCCCGTGCCGTCCTCGGCGCTGACGTGCTCGCCGAGGATCACCGGCACTTCGCGCGGGTAGAACGGATGGTGCAGCTGCAGGCCTTCCAGCGCCCTGCCCTCGGCATGGCCCAGCACCGTCGCCTGCCCGATGCCGTAACGCTGCGCCGCCTTGTCGACCAGCGCGCTGGCGACCACCAGCAGCACGCGCCTGCCATCGCGCAACGGGCCTTCGATCAGCGCGTATTCCAGATCGGCGCCGAGCGACACGGCCTGGCTTTCCGGCAGGGTCCACGGCGTGGTGGTCCAGATCGGGATGGCGGCGATGGCATCGCCGGCGGCCACGCCGAACTTCGCCAGTAGCGCTTTCGGATCGACCGCGTCATACGCCACGTCGACCGCCGGCGAAACCTTGTCGCCGTACTCGATCTCCGCCTCGGCCAGCGCCGAGGCGCAGTCGAAGCACCAGTACACCGGCTTGGCGCCGCGCACCACGTGGCCGTTGGAAACGATGCGCGCCAGCGCGCGCAGCATGTCGGCCTCGAAGCGGAAATCCATCGAGCGATACGGGTGGTCCCAGTCGCCGAGCACGCCGAGCCGCTTGAAGTCGGCGCGCTGCGCATCGACCTGCTCGGCGGCGTACTCGCGGCACTTCTGCCGGAACGCGGCGGCATCGAGCTTGTCGCCCGGCTTGCCGAATTTCTTCTCCACCGCGATCTCGATCGGCAGGCCGTGGCAGTCCCAGCCCGGCACGTACGGCGCGCGATGGCCGGCCAGCAGCTTGGACTTGACCACCATGTCCTTGAGGATCTTGTTGACCGCGTGGCCGATGTGGATCGGGCCGTTCGCGTAAGGCGGGCCATCGTGCAGCACGAACACGCTGTCGCGACCGGCGGTCTTCTGCTGGATCTGCGCGTAGCGATCGACCCGCGCCCACTCCGCCAGCCAGCCCGGCTCGCGCTTCGGCAAATCGCCGCGCATGGGGAACGCCGTCTGCGGCAGGTTGATCGTGTTCTTGTAGTCGTGGGTCATTGCGTAGGGTCGTATCGTCAGTTGGAACGCGAACGGAGTCGCTGGTCAGCGGCACCATGTCGGAACGGGATAGGAGTACAAGATAACCGCTCAGGACGGCGCAATGAACGGATTGCAGATTCGCAGCTGCCGCTCGATCAGCAATCCGTGCTGCATGTCCTCGGAATAAAGGCTGGCGCAACCGGCCAGCAGTGCCGCCGCGACGATCATGGCGTCGTATACCGACAACCCGTAGCGTTCCGCCAGACGTCGACCGGTGTCGTGGGTCTGTGTCGTCAAAGGCTCGATCGAACATGCCGAGCGAAGCCCGGCAAGGATCTCGTCCGTCTCGGCCCAGCTCATGCCCAGCTTGCGTCGGGCCACGTTCGTCACTTCATTCAGTACCTGCACGCTGATGACGCCACCACCGGCGATCACCACTTCGGCCCGATCGGCCTTGGTTGCATCCGCGGACAGCAGATACAGCGCGATGTTGCTGTCGATGAAAGCCTTGGCGCTCATGCGCCGCGGGTGCGCTCATGGGCAGCATCGCGCTCGAACACGAAGTCCGCGGGAAGTCGTCCGCGGAACTTGCGCAATCGCTGCAACAGCTCCTGCTTTCCGGGTGTCTTCTTCACCTCGAACACGCGGGCGCCGGCAACGCGCACTTCGATGTCGTCGCCATCACGCAGCTCCAGTGCATCGACCACCGCGGCGGGCAATCGAATGGCCAGGCTGTTGCCCCACTTGGAAACCTGCATGGCACACCTCCGTATGGATATACATTACTCAATGTATATCCTACGAAGCGGGTGCATTGAAGTCAATGCGGGCCTTCGGGGGAAAATCACGCCTCGACCAGCCGCGGATTCATGCCCAGCAGCTCGCGCGCCATGCGCGAGTCCAGCGCCATCTGCGCCTTGAGCGGTTCAAGCCCGTCGAACTTCTGTTCGTCGCGCAGCTTGGCGACGAACTGCACGGCCATGCGCTGGCCGTACAGGTCGCCGTCGAAGTCGAACAGGTGCACTTCCAGCAGCGGCTCGGCGACCTCGTTCACGGTGGGGCGCACGCCGAGGCTGGCCGCGCCCGGCCAGCTGCACTCGCCCTCGCCCAGCCCCACGCGCACCGCGAAGATGCCCTGGATCGGGCTGACCCGCTGCGACAGGTGGATGTTGGCGGTGGGGTAGCCCAGCGTGCGGCCGAGCTGGTTGCCGTACTCCACCTTGCCTTCGATCACGAACGGCCGGCCCAGCAGCGACTCGGCCCCGGCGAACTCGCCCGCCGCGAGCAGGGCGCGCACCCGGCTGGCCGAGACGCGGGTGCCGTCGAGCTGCACCATCGGCATGCTGCAGGCGGTGAAGCCGAGCTGCGCGCCCATCCGCTCCAGCAGCGCCATGTCACCGCCGCGCTTGTGGCCGAAGCGGAAATCGCCGCCCACCCACACTTCGCGCGCGGCCAGCCGTTCGACCAGCACGCGCTGCACGAACGCCTCGGCCGACATCGCGGTCAACGCCCGGTTGAAGCGCAGCAGCAGGGTGTGCTCCATGCCGGCGGCGGCGAAGCCGCGCAGCTTCTCGCGCACGCTGGACAGCCGCGGCACCGGCTCGGGCGAGAAGAACGCGCGCGGCAGCGGCTCGAAGCTCACCACCACCGGGCTGCAGCCAAGCGCCTGGGCACGCTCGCGCACCTGAGCCAGCAAGGCCTGGTGGCCGCGGTGCAAGCCGTCGAATGCGCCAACCGCGATCACGCTGCCGCCCGGCGCCAGGCACGGGCCTGCGACATCCCTGGAAAGTCTCATCATCGCGTGAGTATAACGGCCCGGCTGCCCGCGATAAGAGCCCCAGGCGGGTTCACGCACCGCGCAGGTCGCGCAGACGGAAGCCGCCGGCAAACAGCATGGCGACATAGCTGGTCCCGCCGGCCAGCACCAGCGCGGTCAGATGCCACAGCCGGGTCAGCACCGGCATCCCGTGGGTCCAGTTCGGCCACAGCCAGCGGCCCAGCAGCAATACCGCCACCATCGCCGCGCTGGCCGCGGCCAGCCGCAGCAGATGGCGCGGCCAGCCCGGCTGGCGCTGGTAGACGCCGGCCTTCTTCAGCCAGTGCCACAGCAGCCACAGGTTCACATAGGCGGCCACCGCGCTGGCCATGCCCAGCGCCATGTGCAGGCCGGGCAACCGGGCCAGGCCGTCCAGCCACGCCAGTTGCTTCAGCCCGGCCGGCGCCCACCATTCGAACAGCAGCGCCAGGAACACCACGTTCAACAGCATGTTCGCCAGCAACGAAGCCACCGCCGCGCGCACCGGCGTGCGCGTGTCCTGGCGCGCATAGAACGCCGGCAGCAGCACTTTCACCAGCGCGAATGCGGGCAGGCCGAAGCTCAGCGCGGTGATCGACAGGGTCGCCATGGCGGTGTCGTGCGCGGTCCACTGGCCATGCTGGAACAGCGTGGCCACCAGCGGCCCGGCCAGCAGCATCAGCGCGAACATCGCCGGCACCGCGATCAGCAGGGTGACCCGCAGCCCCCAGTCCAGCGCGCGCGAGAAACCGGCGGTATCGGTGGCGACGTGATGGCGCGACAGCGACGGCAGGATCACCGTGCCCAGCGCCACGCCGAACACGCCCAAGGGCAATTCCAGAAAACGGTCCGCCTGCGACAGCCAGCTCTGCGAGCCGACCACCAGCAGCGAGGCGATCACCGTGTCGAACAGCAGGTTGATCTGCGCCACCGACGAGCCGAACAGGGTCGGCACCATCAGCCGCATGATCCGGCGCACCTCCGGATGGCGCCAGCCCCAGCGCGGCAGGGTCAGCAGGTCCAGCCCGCGCAGCGCCGGCAACTGGAACAGCAGTTGCAGGATGCCGGCCGCCAGGATCGCCCAGCCCATCGCCATGATCGGCGTCTGCAGCCGCTTCGACAGCCACAGCGCGCCGGCGATCATGCACAGGTTGAGGATCACCGGGGTCAGCGCCGGCAGGCCGAAGCGATGGAAACTGTTCAGCGCGCCGCCGGACAGCGCGGTCAGCGACACGAACAGCAGGAACGGGAAGGTCAGCCGCAGCAGCTCGACGGTGAGCTCGAACTTGTGCGGCTCGTCGATCGCGCCGGGCGAAAACAGCGCGGTCACCTGCGGCGCGAAGATGATCCCCAGCGCGGTGATCAGCAGCAGCACGCCGCCCAGCGTGCCCGACACCCGCGACATCAGGTCCTTCAGCTGCGCATGCGTGCCCTTCTCCTTCACTTCCGTGAAAACCGGCACGAAGGCGGTGGAGAACGAACCCTCGGCAAACAGCCGGCGCATGAAGTTGGGGATGCGGAACGCCACCCAGAACGCATCGGTGGCGCCGTTGGCACCGAACGCGGCGTTGATCGACATGTCGCGCACCAGGCCGAGCACCCGCGAAACCATCGTCATGCTGCTGAACGAGAGCAGCCCGCGGAGCATGCTGGGGGACTTCATGTGGTTGTTCGTTACCTTCGGCGTCGATCACGCGGGGCGCGTAGTTTGACAGCCGGCGCAGGCAGGATGACAGCGCGAATGTGGCAAAATACCGGCACGACCACCGCCCGTGCGCCGTGCCGGCCCCGGCGCGGCCGCCTAAATGATTGACGCATCGGCGAATCGCCCGCATAATTGGCGTCTTTTTCCACCCTCAACCCTGCATTCCGGAGTTCTACCTTGGCCAACATCAAGTCCGCGAAGAAGCGCGCGCGCCAGTCCGAACAGCGCCGTCTGCGCAACATCAGCGCACGTTCCATGGTCCGCACCGCCCTGAAGAAGGTCGTCAAGGCCATCGAGGCCAAGGACAAGGCCGGCGCCATCGCCGCGTTCACCGTCGCCCAGCCGGTGATGGATCGCTACGCCGCCCGCGGCCTGATCCACAAGAACAAGGCCGCCCGCCACAAGAGCCGCCTCAACGCGAAGATCCGCGAACTGGCGTAAGCCGGGGCGCGATTCGGGTTGCATGAAAAAGCCGGCGCAAGCCGGCTTTTTTCATGCCTTGTGCCTGTAGGGCGGGCACTGCCCGCCGGCTCTTGCCAGATGACCGTAAAGCGGCGGGCGGTGCCCGCCCTACTCGACCCCCGCAAGAATCGGCGCCCTACGCGGTACCGTCGCGCGTCACTGCCGCGGGCGGAATTCGAGCGGCCTCGGCTCGCCCGGCCGTGCCGCCGCTGGCGGCTTCGTGCCGCAGGCGCCGCAGGTGCTGCAGCCATCGCTGCAATCGCCGGTGGCCTCTTTCGGCTGCAGGCGGCGCCCCAGCGCACGTACCCACGCAGCGCGCCCGGGGCGGCTGCAGCGGATCGACGCGGCCGCCAGCCAGCGGTTGCTGAGTTTCGGCGCGAGCTTGCGGAACACGACCAGCACGCTGGCCAGCACGACCACGCCGATCACCACGTACTGCACCAGCAGGCCGGTACTCATGTCAGCATCCTCGTCATCTGGTAGACGATGAACGACGCGGCGTACGCCATAACGAACATGTAGCCGAACGAGATCGCCACGTTGCGCCAGGAATCGGTCTCGCGCTTGATGATCGCCAGCGTGGACATGCACTGCGGCGCGTACGCGAACCAAACCAGCAGCGACAGCGCGCTGGCCAGCGGGATCTGCCCCGCCAGCGCCTGCCCCAGCCCCCCTGCCTCGCCGCCCACCAGGTAGACGGTGGCCAGCGCCGCCACGGCGGTCTCGCGCGCGGCGAACGCCGGGATCAGCGCCAGGCTGATCTGCCAGTTGAAGCCGATCGGCGCGAAGACATACTGCAGCGCCCGCCCGATGTAACCGGCGAAGCTGTACTCGATCGCCGGCCGGGTCGCGCCTTCGGGCGCGCCCGGGAAGGTGGAGAGAAACCACATCAGCACGGTCAGGCCGAGGATCACGCCGGTCAGCCGCTTCAGGAAGATCATGCCGCGCTCGTACAGGCCGATCGCCACGTCGCGCGCCTTGGGCATGCGGTACGACGGCAGCTCCATCAGCAGCGCGTGCTCGCTCTTGTCGCGGCGGATGTGTTTCATCACCCAGCCCACCAGCATCGCGCCGAGGATGCCGGCCAGATACAGCGCGAACAGCACCACGCCCTGCAGGTTGAACACGCCGGACACGTAGCGGACCGGGATGAAGGCACCGATCAGCAGCGCATACACCGGCAGCCGCGCCGAGCAGGTCATCAGCGGCGCGATCAGGATCGTGGTCAACCGGTCGCGCGGATCCTGGATGCTGCGCGTGCCCATGATGCCTGGGATCGCGCAGGCGAAGCTCGACAACAGCGGAATGAACGAGCGCCCGGTCAAGCCCACCGACAGCATCAGCCGGTCGAGCAGGAACGCCGCGCGCGGCAGGTAGCCGGATTCCTCCAGGGTCAGGATGAACAGGAACAGCACCAGGATCACCGGCAGGAAGCCGAGCACGGTGCCCAGCCCACCGAACAGGCCATCGACGACCAGGCTTTGCAGCGGGCCGGCCGGCATCAGCGCGGCGACATGCTCGCCCATCCAGCCGAAACCGGCGCCGATCACGTCGCTCATCGGCTTGCCGGCCGCATACACCGCCTGGAACACCAGGAACATCACCACCGCCAGGATCGCCAGGCCGAATACCGGATGCAGCGCCCAGCGGTCCAGCGCATCGTCCAGCGCCGCCGTCGTGCGCGGCATGGTCACCGTGGCGGCCAGCAGTTCGCGCACCTGCGCATGCAGATCGGCGCGACTGGCTGCATCGTCCAGTTGCATGGGTGCCGCCGCCGGCACCTCGCCGTCCACGCGCTCGATCAGCCCGCGCGCACCGCCGCGCTTCACCGCCACCGTCTCCACCACCGGCAGGCCGAGCCGCCGCTGCAGCTCCGGCACGTCGATGACGATGCCGCGCTGGCGCGCGGTGTCCATCATGTTCAGCGCCAGCACCACCGGCCGGCCGAGGCGCTTGACCTCGAGCACGAAGCGCAGATGCAGGCGCAGGTTGGTCGCGTCGGCCACGCAGACGATCAAGTCCGGCACCGCCTCGCCGGGGAAGTTCCCGGCGCAGACATCGCGGGTGATCTGTTCGTCAGGACTGTTCGCCTCGAGGCTGTAGGTGCCCGGCAGATCGAGAATCTGCAACACCCGACCCGAGGGCGCCGTGAAGCGGCCCTCCTTGCGCTCCACCGTGACGCCGGCGTAGTTAGCCACCTTCTGGCGGCCGCCGGTGAGCAGGTTGAACAGCGCCGTCTTGCCGCAGTTCGGGTTGCCCACCAGGGCGATGCGCAAGGTCGAAGCGCTCATGCCGCCACCTCGCTGCGCACGCTGACCCGGGCCGCCTCGGCGCGACGCAGGGCAAAGCGGGTGAAACCGATCTGGACCAGCAACGGATCGCCACCCATCGGCCCCACCGCCACCACGCGCACCGGCTCGCCATCGACGAAGCCCAGGTCGCGCAGGCGCTGCGCGATCGGGTCGGCCGCATGCGCATCGTCGACGCGGTCGACCACGGCGGGGGCACCCTTGGGCAAATCGGACAGACGCACAGGCGGATTCTCAAATAAGAATAGTTCGCATTGTAGCCCTACACTCGGCCCGCTGCACCACGCCCGGTTTATCATCGTGTCATTTGCCACAGGGACGACCGATGACCGATTCCATCCTGAGCGAGCGCCGCGGCGCGGTCGCCTGGCTCACCCTCAACCGTCCGCAGATCCACAACGCCTTCGACGACACGCTGATCGCCGCGCTCACCGACGCCCTGGCGGCCGCCGACGCCGATCCGGCCGTGCGCGCGGTGGTGCTCTCCGGCAACGGCAGCTGCTTCTCGGCCGGCGCCGACCTGAACTGGATGCGCGGCATGGCCGGCGCCAGCGAGCAGGAAAACCGCGAGGACTCGCTGCGCCTGGCGCGGCTGATGCGCCACCTGCAGTTCCTGTCCAAGCCGACCATCGCCCGCGTCAACGGCGCCGCCTATGGTGGCGGCGTGGGCCTGGTCGCCTGCTGCGACATCGCGGTCGGCGTGGACACCGCCAAGTTCGCGCTGTCGGAAGTGAAGCTCGGCCTGGTGCCGGCGGTGATCTCGCCGTACGTGATCGCCGCGATCGGCCTGCGCGAGGCGCGCCGGCTGTTCGTCACCGGCGAAGTGTTCGACGCCGCCACCGCGGCGCGCATCGGCCTGCTGCATGCCGTGGTATTCGCCAGCGAACTGGACGAAGCGATCGAGCGCCAGTTGCATCTGCTGGCCAAGGCCGGCCCGCAGGCCCAGCGCGAGGCGAAACAGCTGGCCTTGCGCATCGGCGGCGCCGATCCGGCCGAGGCCGAACGCATCGACATCCTCAACGCCGGGCTGATCGCCCGCCTGCGCGTGTCGCCGGAAGGCCAGCACGGCCTGGGCGCCTTCCTCGACAAGCGCGCGCCGGCGTGGGTAGCTGCCACCCAGCAGGGAGACGGAGCATGACACCCGCTTTCGTAGGGCGGGCAATGCCCGCCGCTCTGCGCCTCGAAGTACGAAGCAAGAGCCGGCGGGCAATGCCCGCCCTACGACGGCGAACAAGCATCGGCGTCGGCCGCGACACCGCAACCTGCTAACTTCATCGGCTTTGCATCGACACGAAACGTTCCAGGGATCCGCATGTTCGAACGCGTACTGATAGCCAACCGCGGCGAGATCGCCTGCCGCGTGATCCGCACCTGCCGCCGCCTCGGCATCCGCGCCATCGCGGTGTATTCGGAAGCCGACCGCGACGCGCAGCACGTGCGGCTGGCCGACGAGGCGTGGCCGATCGGCGGGCCGCGTCCGGCCGATTCGTACCTGCGCGGCGACGCCATCCTCGCGGTGGCGAAGCGGACCGGCGCGCAGGCGATCCATCCCGGCTATGGCTTCCTCTCGGAGAACACCGATTTCGCCCGCATCTGCACCGACGCCGGCATCGCCTTCATCGGACCGCGCCCGGAAAGCATCGACGCGATGGGTTCCAAGGCCGCCGCCAAGGCGCTGATGGAACGGCACGCGGTACCGCTGGTGCCGGGCTACCACGGCGCCAACCAGGACGCCGCCCACCTCGCCGAGCAGGCCGCCCGAACCGGCTTCCCGCTGATGATCAAGCCGGCCGCCGGCGGCGGCGGCAAGGGCATGCGCATCGTGCGCGGCGCGAACGAATTCGCCGAGGCGCTGGCTTCGGCGCAGCGCGAAGCGATCGGTTCCTTCGGCGATGCGCGGATGATCCTGGAGCGCTACGTCGAGCACCCGCGACACATCGAGTTCCAGGTGTTCGGCGACGCCCACGGCCACGTGATCCACCTCAACGAGCGCGAATGCTCGGCCCAGCGCCGCTACCAGAAGGTGCTGGAGGAAACCCCCTCGCCGTTCCTCGACGACGCCCGCCGCAAGGCGATGGGCGCCGCCGCGGTGGCGGCAGCAAGGGCAGTCGACTACGTCGGCGCCGGCACGGTGGAATTCATCGTGGCGCGGCAGGCCGATGGAAGTCTGGGCGAGTTCTTCTTCATGGAGATGAACACGCGGCTGCAGGTCGAGCATCCGGTCACCGAGATGACGCTCGGCCTGGACCTGGTCGAATGGCAGCTGCGCGTCGCCGCCGGCGAGCCGTTGCCGCTGGCACAGGACCAGGTGCACGCGCGCGGCCACGCGATCGAGGTGCGCCTGTACGCGGAAGATCCGGACCAGAACTTCCTGCCCGGCTCCGGCAAGCTGCAAACCCTGCACCTGCCCGCGCCGTCGCCGCACGTACGCCTCGACGGCGGCGTGGTCGAGGGCGACAGCGTGACGATCTTCTACGACCCGATGATCGCCAAGCTGATCGTGTGGGACGAGGACCGCCCGCAGGCCCTGCAGCGGCTGCGCGAGGCGCTGGCGGCCAGCGAGATCGTCGGCCCGAAATCGAACATCGGTTTCCTCGAACGGCTGGCGCGGCACCCGGCGGTGGTCGAGGGGCGCATCGACACCGGCTACCTGGATCGCCATCTGGACGAGTTCCTGGTCGGCGATGACACGCCTTCCGACGGCACGCTGTTTGCCGCCGCCACCGCCGCGCTGCTGCACGACGAGCTGCACGTCCAGGGCGCTCCGGTGGATCCGCACTCGCCCTGGGCACGCGCCGACGCCTGGCGCATCGGCCATGCCGGCAAGCGCATCGTGGCGCTGACCTCCCGCGAACGGCGTTTCGAAATCGAGGCGCACGGCCACGGCGGCGACTATCAGCTGCGTCACGGCGAAGCGAGCTGCGAGGTCCGCGGCGCGCGCCTGCAAGGCGACAGCCTGAGCGCCCGCTTCGACGGCGAATCACGCCGCACCCCCGTGCGCAGCGACGCCGCCCACGTGCTGCTGCACGACACCAACGGCCAGCGCCACCACTTCAGCCGCGCCGCCGCGTTCGCCTGGGAATCGACCGACGCCGCCGGCGGCAACCAGGTCATCGCGCCGATGCCCGGCCGCATCGTGCTGGTCAAGGCGCAGGCCGGCGACATGGTCGAACAGGGCCAGGAACTGCTGGTGATGGAAGCGATGAAGATGGAACTGGCCTTGAAGGCGCCACGCGCCGGCACCATCGAAAGCGTGAACGCCACACAAGGCGAGTTCGTCGAAGCGGACGCGGTGCTGGTGCGTTTCGCCGACTGAGTTTTTTTTGAGCCCTCTCCCCCTGGGAGAGGGGTTGGGGTGAGGGTACGGCTTCGCACAGACATCCATGCAAGCCCCGAACCCTCATCCGCCCCTTCGGGGCACCTTCTCCCGCAGGGAGAAGGACGTCATGTCCTTCGGAGCTTCCCCATGAACCCCTCCAACCACGTCCGCATCGTCGAAGTCGGCGCCCGCGACGGCCTGCAGAACGAGAAGACCCTGCTGCCGGCCGAGGTGAAGATCGAGCTGATCGACCGGCTGTCTTCGACCGGCCTGCAGGACGATCGAGGCGACCAGCTTCGTCAGCCCGAAGTGGGTGCCGCAACTGGCCGACGCAGCCGAGGTATTCCGCGGCATCCGCAAGGTACCGGGCGTGAGCTACCCGGTGCTGGTGCCGAACCTGCAGGGCTACCGGCGCGCGCGTGAGGTCGGCGCCACGAACATCGCGGTGTTCACCGCCGCGTCGGAAGCATTCAACCGCAAGAACATCAACGCCTCGATCGACGAGTCGATCGAGCGCTTCGTCCCGGTGATGGAACAGGCCCGGGCCGACGGCGTGCAGGTGCGCGGCTATGTCTCCACCGTGCTCGGCTGCCCGTACCAGGGCGAGGTGCCGGTGGCCGACGTGGTGCGCGTGGCGCGCCGGATGCACGAACTGGGCTGCCACGAGATCTCGCTGGGCGACACCATCGGCGTGGGCACGCCGGCGAAGGCGCGCGCGATGCTGCACGCGGTGGCGCAGGAAGTGCCGATGGCGGCGCTGGCCGTGCACTTCCACGACACTTACGGCCAGGCGCTGGCGAACATCCTGGCCTGCCTGGAGGAAGGCGTGCGCGTGGTCGACAGCGCCGTCTCGGGCACCGGCGGCTGTCCCTACGCGAAGGGCGCCACCGGCAACGTGGCCAGCGAGGACGTGGTCTACATGCTGCACGGCATGGGCATCGAGACCGGCATCGACCTCGACCTGCTGATCGCCACCGGCGCCTGGCTGGCCGCGCAACTGCACAAGGAAACCGCCAGCCGGGTCACCCGCGCGCGTACCGCCGCGGGCTGAACACCTCGCGAAAAGCTCGCTATCATCGGCGCTTCGGCTGACCGGACGAAGCGATGCGCGCAAGCCTGACGACCTGGTGGCAAACGGCAGCGGTCCTGCTGCTCCTGCTGTGCTCCCTGCCCGTGGCCGCGGCCACGCCGAAGAGCGACTGGCTGCTGCTGCCCGAGCGCGTGTGGACCGGCGACGGCGATGCCGCGCACAGCGGCTGGGTGGTGCTGGTGCACGATGGCGCGATCGCCGCGGTGGGTCCTGCCGCGTCGGTCCAGGCACCGGCCGGCGCGCAACGCGTCGAACTGCCCGGCGCCACGCTCACCCCCGGCCTGATCGACCTGCACTCGCACCTGTTCCTGCACCCGTACAACGAAACGCTGTGGAACGACCAGGTGCTGACCGAGCCGCAGGACTACCGCACGCTGGAAGCCGCCGCCCACGCCAGGGCCACGCTGATGGCGGGCTTCACCGCCCTGCGCGACCTCGGCACCGAGGGCGCGGGCTTTGCCGACGTGTCGATCCAGCGGGCGATCGACGAAGGGCTGATCCCGGGGCCGCGGCTGTTCGTCGCCACGCGCGCCATCGTCGCCACCGCCAGCTACGGGCCGGGGCCGCGCGGCTTCCGTCCGGATCTCGACCTGCCGCAAGGCGCGCAGCCGGTCAGCGGGGTGGATGCGGCCATCGCCGCCGTGCGCGAGCAGGCCTCCCGCGGCGCCGACTGGATCAAGCTGTACGCGGACTACCGGGTGGGCGCCGGCGGCGAAACCGCGCCCACGCTCAACCCGGCGGAACTGAAGGCGATCGTCGACACGGCGCACCAGATCGGCCGCCCGGTCGCGGCGCACGCGGCCAGCGATGCCGGCGTGCGCATGGCGGTCGAGGCCGGCGTGGATACCATCGAGCACGGCTACGGCGCCAGCGAGGCGACCTTTCGCCTGCTCAAGCAGAAGGGCGTGGCCTATGAACCCACGCTCACCGCGGTCGACGCCACGTCGGAATATTTCCAGCACTACGTGCCGGGCAAGTCCGAACCCACGCCCGCCATGAAGGAGGCCGAGCGCGCATTCCGCACCGCGCTGAAAGTCGGCGTCACCATCGGCAACGGCAGCGACGTGGGCGTGTTCGCGCACGGCACCAACTGGCGCGAACCCGCGGCGATGGTGCGCGACGGCATGACGCCGGCGCAGGCGCTGCACGCGGCCACCGACGTGGCGGCGAAGATCCTGCGCCAGTCGCAGCACTTCGGCCGCATCGCGCCCGGCATGGCGGCCGACCTCGCCGCGTTCGGCGGCGATCCCAGCACGCAGATCGACGCCCTGGAGAATCCGTTCTTCGTGATGAAGGCCGGCGTTCCCTATCGCACCCCCGACATGACTCCATGACCGACACGTTCCTTATCCGCCCGATCGAGCCTTCCGACAACGCGGCGATGGCCGCGATCATCCGCAGCGTGATGCCCGAG
The DNA here is from genome assembly GCA_963707225.1 of uncultured Gammaproteobacteria bacterium. Lineage (GTDB taxonomy): Bacteria > Pseudomonadota > Gammaproteobacteria > Xanthomonadales > Rhodanobacteraceae > Rhodanobacter. The sequence goes on along the minus strand of CAVPQF010000100.1, from coordinate 33,009 downwards.
TTCGGCGCCGACGGTCCCGGCTTCGCGATCCACGACACCGAGGTCGACACGATGTACCAGGCCTATGCGCAACCGCGCAGCAGCTATTTCGTGGTGGAGCGCGACGGCGTGGTGATCGGCGGTGGCGGCATCGCGCCGCTGGAAGGCGGCGAGCCGGACGTGTGCGAGCTGCGCAAGATGTACTTCCTGCCCACGGCGCGCGGCATCGGCGCGGGCACGGCGATGATGCAGCGCTGCCTCGACGCGGCGCGCGCGCATGGCTTCAGGCGCTGCTACCTGGAAACCCTGACCGGCATGGATGCGGCGCAGGCGCTGTACAAGCGCAGCGGTTTCACCGCCCTGTGCGGCGCGATGGGCGGCACCGGCCACCACGGCTGCGACCGCTACTTCATCCGCGAGCTGTGAGGTGACGCGATGGCGAGCCACGATCCCCGCATCAATGCCTATATCGCGAAATCCGCCGGGTTCGCCCGCCCGATCCCGGAACACCTGCGCGCGCGGGTGCACGAGGCTTGCCCCGAGGTGGAGGAAAGCCTGAAGTGGAGCATGCCGTTCTTCAGCTACAGGGGCGCGCCGATGTGCATGATGGCCGCGTTCAAGCAGCACTGCGGCTTCGGTTTCTGGCTGTCGAAGGAAGTCACCGGCGGCAGCGACGAGGACGGCATGGGCCAGTTCGGCAAGCTCGCCCCGCTGAAGGACCTGCCCTCGGACAGGCAGCTCGCCGCGTACCTGAAAAAGGCGATGGCGCTGAACGAGGCCGGCGTGAAGAAGGCACGCCCGAAGGCTGCCGCGAAAACCGACGCCGCCCGCCAGAAACGCCTCGCCACCACCCTGGAGTGGCTGGCCGAAGGCAAGCGGCGCCACTGGAGGTACGAGAATTGCTGAGAGCCGGCCACCGATGATCCGCACCGCCCGCGACGACGACGACGCCGCCATCCATGCGATCTACGCCCCTTCGGTCAGCGCCGGCGTGGCCACCTTCGAGACCGAACTGCCCGGCGTGGACGCGATGCGCGCACGCCTGCGCACCCGCCTGCAGCACTACCCGTGGCTGGTATGGGAAGACGCCGGCGAGGTGCTGGCGTACGCCTATGCCGGGCGCTTCCGCGAGCGCGCCGCCTACGACTGGATCGCCGAAACCTCGATCTACGTGCACGCCGACGCGCAGCACCGCGGCATCGCGCGCCGCCTTTACGGCGTGCTGCTGGACGTGATGCGGCTGCAGGGCATCACCCAGGCGGTCGGCGTGATCACCCTGCCCGGCACGGCCAGCGTGGCGATGCACGAAGCGATGGGCTTCACTTCCGCCGGCGTATGGCGCCAGTGCGGCTACAAGCTGGGGCAATGGTGGGACGTGGGGGTGTGGCAGAAGGAACTGCAGCCAGCCGCGATCCCGCCGCCGGCGGTGACGCCGTTCCCGGCACTTGCCGGCACGCCGGCGCTGCGCGCCCTGCTGGGCTGAGCCGTGCATCGCGCATGAAAACGGCGCGCCCGCGCTGCGGACGCGCCGTCATGCCGGCGAAGCGGCTTACTGGTTGAGCAGCAGGTCGACGATCACGCCGGTGGCGATCGCCACCAGCAGGAAGTCGCCGTTGTCGCTGCGCACCCAGTGATAGCCGCGTGGCGGTTCGCGCAGGCGGTCGCGGCGCCAGTCGGTCACCACATAGCGGGTGCGGTATTCCACCGGCAGGTAACCGCCGCGCTTGTACCAGCCCTCGTGGCGGCCGCGATCGTGCCAGCTCTTGTAGTGGCCACGGCCGGGGCCGCGGTAGTCGTCCTCTACATACCGGCCGTGATCATGGCCATGGCCGCGATCGCCATCGTCGTGCTCATAGCGATCGTTTCCGTTTCCGTTTCCGTGGCCCCGACCATGGCCATGGCCATGATCCTGCGCCAGCACGGCGCCACTGGCCAGCATCAGCATCGCACCCAATACGGCAGACAGACTCAGCAGCTTCTTCATGCGTTGTTCCCCACACTCGATGGATTGGAGCCGCTCGGCCGCTACCGGCATTGACCGGTTCGTTCCGGCGGTTCGAGGCCACGATGGTCGCCGCCACCCCAACGCGGAGTGAATCCGCCGCCACGACAAGTTTCGCGTTCAGCCTGCAGCCGTACGCGCCGGTCGGCTACCATGGCGGCTTTTCGGTACCTGCCATCAAGGATTCCCCATGCAGCTCGATCAGGTCAAGGCAGTCATCACCGGCGGCGCCTCCGGTCTCGGCCACGCCGTGGCGCAGCACCTCGTCGCCCACGGCGGCCAGGTGGCGCTATTCGACGTCAACGACGACAAGGGCCAGGCCGCCGCGAAGGAGCTGGGCGACGCGGCGCGCTTCTTCCGCACCGACGTCACCTCCGAGGACGGCGTGGCCACCAACGTGGCCGCCGCGCATCACGCGATGGGCGGCCTGAACGTGGTGATGAACTGCGCCGGCATCCTCGGCGCCGGCCGCGTGCTGGGCAAGGAAGGCCCGATGCCGCTGGGCAACTTCGCCACCACGGTGATGGTGAACCTGGTCGGCAGCTTCAACGTGGCCAAGGCCGGCGCGGCGCTGATGCAGGGCAACGAGGCGGGCGAGGACGGCGAGCGCGGCGTGATCATCAATACCGCCAGCGTGGCCGCCTACGAAGGCCAGATCGGTCAGGCCGCGTATTCCGCCTCCAAGGGCGGCGTGGTCGGCATGACCCTGCCGATGGCGCGCGAGCTGGCACGCTTCGGCATCCGCGTGGCGACGATCGCGCCGGGCATCTTCTGGACGCCGATGGTCGACAGCATGTCCGAGGCCGTGCAGCAGTCGCTCGGCGCCTCGATCCCGTTCCCCTCGCGGCTGGGCCAGCCGGCGGAGTTCGCCTCCACGGTCGCCTTCATCCTCGGCAATCGCTACATCAACGGCGAGACGATCCGCCTCGATGGCGCGGTGCGGCTGGCGGCGAAGTAGGTGCGCTCATCCATGAGCGCGAAAGTCAAAAAGCGGCCATCCTTGGCCGCACTCTTCAAATAGATCATTTACTCCCCGGGCACTCATGAAAGCTTCCGACGTCAAGAAAGGCAACGTGGTCGAGCACGACGGCACCGTCTACCAGGTGCGCGACATCGAGCGCAGCTCGCCGAGTGCGCGCGGCGGCAACGTCACGTTCCGCTTCACTCTGTATTCGATCCCCGGCGGGCGCAAGTTCGACCTCAGCCTGCGCGCCGACGACGAGTTGCGCGAAATGGATCTGGTCCGTCGCGCGGCCAACTTCTCGTACATGGACGACGGCGCGTTCGTGTTCATGGATGTCGAGGATTACACCCAGTACCCGCTGTCGCCGGAACTGGTGGGCGACAATGCCGGCTACATCGTCGAGGGCGTCGAGGGCTACTACGTGCAGCTGATCGACGACGCGCCGGTGGGCCTGCAGGTGCCGACCAGCGTGGTGCTGACCGTGGTCGACACCGCGCCGGAAATGAAGGGCTCCAGCGCCACCAAGCGCAACAAGCCGGCCAGGCTCGACACCGGCATCGAGATCCAGGTGCCCGAGTACATCAGCAACGACGAGAAGGTGTGGGTGAACACGCTCACCGGCGAGTTCGCCGGCAGGGCCTGAGAGCAGGAGTGAGAGGAGAGGAGTGAGACACGGGAGATAAAGCGGCTCGAGGTTGCCCCGCTTCTCGTTCCACGCAGGCCAGGGAGCATCGGATCAAGCGGCAAGGTAACCTTGCCGGGTCACGGCTCTTCCCTCACTTCTCACTCCTCTTCACTCGCTCCCTGCCCGCCCCATGCCCCCCACCGGTTATTCGCTGCGCGCCCATGCGATCGAGAGCCTGACCGACATCAAGCGGCCGGACGTGCCGCTGCGGGTGGTGCTGCGCAATACCGCGGCGGTGATCCTGCCGCTGGCCGTGGGCATGGCGACCGGCCATCCGCAGATCGGCCTGGGCGTGGCGGCCGGCGCGCTGGACACGATGTTCTCCGACCAGCCCGGGCCGTATCGCCAGCGCATGCGGCAGCTGCTGCTGGCGTCGCTGGCGGCCGGCCTCGCCGCGCTGGTGGGCTTCCTGATCGGCGGCCAGTTGCTGCCGATCCTCCTCGCCACCGCCGCCTGCGGTTTCTTCGGCGGCATGCTGGTGGTGTTCGGCGCGGATACCGCGCGGGTCGGCATGACCAGCATGATCCTGCTGGTGATCACCGCGTCGACGCCGACGTCGCCGAGCCATGCGCTCGGCGGCGCCGCGCTGATCTTCGCCGGCGGCATGCTGCTCACCGCGTTCTCGCTGGCAGCGTGGCCGCTGCAACGCTACTGGCCGGAGCGCATCGAGCTGGCGCGGGTGTACGCCGGGCTGGCCGCGCTGGCGCGCGAGCAGGCGCATGACGATGCCGAGGTGCCGGCACTGACCGAGGCGATGACCAGCCTGCAGCGCACCTTGCTGGGCCGGCACCGCGCGCACGGTCGCGCGATGGAAGCCTTCGGCGTGCTGCTGGAGCTGGCCGAGCGGATCCGGCTGGAACTCACCGCGATGACCGAGCTGCATGCCAACCCGGCCATCCACGCGATGTTCCGCGACGATGCCGCGCGCGTGCTGGCGGCGATCGCCGAGGCGCTGCAGCAGGGCGACCCGCCCGAGCAGGCCGACCGCGCGCTGCAGACCCTGCGCGCCAGCGAGCGCGCCCTGCTCGACGGCGGCGGCAACGCCGACGGCCTGGCCGCGCACATCCATGCGCTGGCCGGCCAGCTGGCCGCCGCGGTGCGCAACGCCGACTGGGCCGGCAGCCGCGGCGAACTGCGCGCCAGCGCGGCGGAAACCCGGCTGCCCAATTCGCTTCGCAGCAGCTCCACCTGGGCCACCCTGCGCGCCAACCTCACCCCGCGCTCGGTGGCGTTCCGTCACGCCGTGCGCATGGCGGTCTGCCTCAGCGCAGCGCTGTGGATCTCGCGCCTGCTGCACCTGCCGCACGGCTACTGGCTGCCGATGACCGCGGCGATCGTGCTGCGCCCGGACTTCGCCGCCACCTTCAACTTCGGCCTGTTGCGCGTGCTCGGCACAGTGCTGGGGCTGGTGCTCACCACGGTGCTGCTGCACGTCACGCCGGACGAACCGTGGGCGCACCTGGCGCTGATGGCGGTGCTGTGCATGGCGTTCCGCTACCTGGCCGGCGCGCATTACGGCATCGCGGTGGCGACGCTGACCGGCACCGTGGTGATCCTGCTGTCGTTCGAAGGCGTCAACCCCGGCCTGGCGGTGTCCGACCGGGTGCTCAACACCGCGCTCGGCTGCGGCATGGCGCTGCTCGCCTACGTGGCCTGGCCGACCTGGGAACGCGGTCGCGCCCGCGCCGCGCTGGCGGTGATGCTGGACGCCTATGCCAGCTACCTGCGCGCCCTGGCGCAACCCGACCGCGGCGGCCACCGCAACGACACCCGCACCGCGGCGCGTACCGCCCGCACCAACGCGCAGGCCTCGATCGACCGCATGCGCACCGAGCCGGCCACGCCGCCGGAACTGCTGGCGCTGGCCCGCGCGCTGTTCGCCAACGGCAACCGCCTGGCGCGCACCGCGATGGCGCTGGAAGCCACCCTCGACGATCTCGCCGTGCTGCCCGCGGCGGATGCCATCGGCCGTTTCGTCGAGCGCAATGCCGACGCCGTGCAGGCCATCGCCACGGCGCTGCGCGACCAGCAGCCGCTGGCAGCCCTGCCCGAGCTGCGCACCATGCAGCGCGAGCTGGTCACCTCGATGCAGGAAGTCGGCGACCGCGCCGCAGTCGACCTGCTGGCGCGCATCAGCGACCGCCTGGTCGACAACGTCGATACGCTGGCCCACGTGACGAAACGCAGCCTGTCCGAACCCGCTGCCACGGCGCCGCCGCCGGCATAAGCCGCGCCGCACCATGTGCGGGCGCAACGCGACGCCACCGTGCGGAGGTTTTACACTGCACGGATGCTCAAGATCGATACCCACGCGCACATCCTGCCCCGCGACTGGCCGAACCTGGCGGCCAAGTACGGCGACGACCGCTTCCCGGTGATGACGCATACCGACGGGCGCCACCGCATCTACAAGGACAGCCGGTTCTTCCGCGAGGTGTGGGATTCGGCATTCGACCCGCAGACGCGCATCGACGACTACGCCCGCTTCGGCGTCGACGTGCAGGTGATCTCCACCGTGCCGGTGCTGTTCTCGTACTGGGCGCCGGGCCACCAGGCGCTGGAGCTGCATCGCCATCTGAACGACCACATGGCCGGCATCTGCCGCGACCACCCGCGCCATTACGCCGGCATCGGCACCGTGCCGCTGCAGGCACCGCAGCTGGCCGTGCGCGAGCTGGAACGCTGCATCGACGAACTGGGCCTGCAGGGCGTGCAGATCGGCTCGCACTGCGGCGACTGGAACCTGGATGCGCCGGAACTGTTCCCGTTCTTCGAGGCCGCCGCCGATCTCGGTGCCGCCGTGTTGGTGCACCCGTGGGACATGATGGGCGCGGACAGCATGCCGAAATACTGGATGCCGTGGCTGGTCGGCATGCCGGCCGAGCAAACCCGCGCAGCGTGCTGCCTCGCCTTCGGCGGCGTACTGGAGCGACTGCCGAAACTGCGCGTGATGCTGGCGCATGGCGGCGGCAGTTTTCCGTCGACGATCGGCCGCATCGAGCACGGCTTCAGGATGCGCCCCGACCTGGTCGCCACCGACAACCCGCGCAACCCGCGCGAGTACCTCAAGCGTTTCTACTTCGATTCCTGCGTGCACGACGACCGGGCGCTGCGCTATCTGCTGGATGTGACGGGTGTCCGCCAGGTGATGCTCGGCACCGACTATCCTTTCCCGCTGGGGGAACAGGAACCCGGCAGCGGCATCGAGGCGCTGGGCCTGGACGAAGCCGACCGCGCCCGGCTGTTTCACGGCACGGCGCTGGAATGGCTGGGCCTGCCCCGCCACCGCTTCGCCCCCGATCCCCTTCCGAAGGAACCCGCATGAGCTTCCTGCGCAGCACCACCCTCGCAATCGCCTTCGCCACCGCCCTGCTGGCCGGTGGCGTGCACGCCGCCGACGTCAGCATGGCCGACGGCAGCGTCCACTTCAGCACGCCGGACAACTGGCTCGGCATCATGGAGACCCAGGGCGACCCCGAAGCCCGCGTGTTCCAGGTGCCCGACCCCTCGCCCACCGGCAGGAACAGCCTCGCCCGCGTCACCGTGACGGTGAAGCAGGTGGCCGACGTCAACGGCTTCAACCAGTACCGCAGCGAGGCCACCGCGAAGGCCATGGCGCTGCCCGGCTACAAGGCCGCCGCGGTGCCGCCGAGCCCGAACAGCAACGTCTACACCGCGCAGGAAAACGCCACCGGCTTCAGCTACACCGAGCACTACTGGTTCAAGAACGGCCACGCGATCCAGCTGCGCTGCGTGCGCCCCAGCCAGACACAGGCCGGCGCCGCATGGACGGCTGAATTCGACAAGGGCTGCGACGCGATCGCCGCGCAACTGAAGTGAGTCCGTGCCGATCCCGTCCCTGCTTCGCAGCGGATGGATCAACACTCCGAAGAGATACCTGATGCCCGCAAGTTTCGAAGCCACCCTCGACTGGGCCAACGCCCGGGACACCGCCGATCCGCTGCGCGCGTTCCGCGACGAGTTCCTGATCCCGCCGCACGAAGGCCGCGACAGCCGGCCGTCAGAAAGCGTGTACTTCTGCGGCAACTCGCTCGGCCTGCAGCCGCGCACGGTGCGCGAGGCGGTCAACGCGGAACTGGATTACTGGGGCGAGCTGGGCGTCGAAGGCCACTTCAAGGGCCGCCTGCCGTGGATGGACTACCACGAGTTCGTGCGCGACGACCTCGCCGCCGTGGTCGGCGCGCAGCCCGTCGAAGTGGTGGCGATGAACACCCTCGGCGTGAACCTGCACCTGATGATGGTGAGCTTCTATCGCCCCAGCGCCGAACGCCCGGCGATCCTGATCGAAGGCGGCGCATTTCCCACCGATCGCTATGCGGTCGAATCGCAGATCCGTTTCCACGGCTTCGACCCGGCCAGCGCACTGATCGAGTTGCAGCCCGACGAGCCGAACGGCGCCACCTCGCGCGCCGCGATCGAGCGCGCGCTGGCCGAGCATGGCTCGCGCATCGCGCTGGTGATGCTGCCCGGCGTGCAGTACCGCACCGGCCAGGCGTTCGACCTGAAGGCGATCACCGAGCTCGGCCACCAGCACGGCTGCACCGTGGGCTTCGACCTCGCCCACGCGGTCGGCAACCTGCCGCTGCAACTGCACGACAGCGGCGCCGACTTCGCGATCTGGTGCAGCTACAAGTATCTGAACAGCGGCCCCGGCGCCGTCGGCGGCGCGTTCGTGCACGAGCGCCACGCGCAAGCCATGCTGCCGCGCTTCGCCGGCTGGTGGGGCCACGACAAGACCACCCGCTTCCAGATGGGCCCCGAGTTCCAACCCACGCCGGGCGCCGACGGCTGGCAACTGTCCAACCCGCCGATCCTGGCGCTGGCCCCGCTGCGCGTGTCGCTGCAGATCTTCCGCCGTGCCGGCATGGATCGTCTGCGCGAGAAATCGCTGCAGCTCACCGGCTACCTGGAATGGCTGGTGCAGACCCAGCTGGCCGGCGTACTGCAGGTGGTGACACCGGCCGAACCGGAACGTCGCGGCGCCCAGCTGTCGATCCGCGTGACCGGCGGCCGCGAGCGCGGCCGCGCCTTGTTCGAATACCTGATGGCCAACGGCGTCATCGGCGACTGGCGCGAACCCGACGTGATCCGCATCTCGCCGGCGCCGCTGTACAACCGGTTTGCGGATTGCCTTGCGTTCGCCGAGGCCGCGCGGGACTGGGCCGGCGAAGGCCAATAAACCGGCCGACCGGGAGCACGACGAGGCTCCCGGCACGGCAGGTCTTCCTCCTACTCAGTGACCGTGGCAGCGCAAATGCTCGAAGCGCTGCGGCTGGTAGCCGGGCAGGTCCTGCGCGTCGAAGGCGAACACGTAGAAGCGGTTCGGGTTGTCGACGCCCTGCGGATGCAGGTCGTCGGTGATGGTTGGCAGGAAGTCGTTGTCGGTACCGAGGAACAGCGTGTGCCGATGCTTGCCGTCCTGCTCGATGTCCGGGCCGAACGCCACGCTTTCCAGCTTGGCCGGCACGTCCGCCGGCGCGCTGCCGTACTCGCCGAGCATGGCGACCACGTCGAGGAAGTCGGCCTTGGGCACCGCGGCGGGAACCAGTTCGGCTTCGCCCTGCAGCTGGCTGACGTCCCGTGCATCGTCCAGGTCGATCAGGAACAGGTGCTTGAAGGCGGCTTCCGAACCGTCGCCGAAGCCGTTGCCGTCGCGCTCGTCGACCAGCAACTGGTGGTCGTTCACCGCCACGATCTCGCTGATCGTGCCGTACTTGGGCTTGCTCGCCTTGCCGATATTGGTGAGCGCGTACGCGTACTGTAAAACCTTGTGCGTGCGCAGGTCGATCTTCACGATGCGGGTGACGCTGCCATTCTTGCCGCCGTCCTGCAGCAGCGGGCTCTGCATCGCGCCGTAGAGGGTGCGGCCGTCCGGCGTGATCGCCAGGCCTTCCATGCCCTTGTTGGCGAGGCGGCCGACGGTGTTCAGCGCGATCTCGTCGTCGCCCGCTGCCGCCACCTTCGGCACGTAGAACATGGCGGGCAGCGGATAGACCGCCGTGCGCTGGCCGGACTTGCGGTCGAACGCATACACGTAGGGGCCGTATTCGTCGGAGATGTACACGGTATCGCCGTCGGCGCTGACGCGGATGCTTTCCGGATCCAGCCGCGCATCGAGCGGCCAGCCCGAGTTCATCGCTGGCACCGCGTTGTCCGAGCGACCGGTGAAGTAGTGCCGGAACGGGTGATCCAGGCGTGGGCGGCCATCCGGCAGGTCGACGCTGCGACCGTCGCCGTAATACAGGTAGGAGCGGTCCGACAGCAAGGTGGTATCGCGCAGCCGCGGGGTCAGCGAGAACGGCAGCGCGCTGCCGGCCGGGTTCGGCGTCAGTTGCATCTGCAGGGTATGGAAACGGTCGATGTAGGATGCAGTATCGTCGACCCAGCGGTTGTACGGCGTGGCGTTGGGGCCGCGGTCGGGCAGCGCCAGGAAGGTGTCGCAGCCGGCGTAAGCCAGGCCCGAACCGATGCCGCCTAGCAGGTTGCCCGGCACGCCGTTCTCCAGCGGCGCAGCCGTCTGCGGCGAGCGATCGCGCAAATGACCGTCGATCTGAGCCGTGGCCACGAGATCCACGCTGGCCTGGGCATTACCGGCCGCAACCAGCGCGGCCAATACCGTCAAACAGAGCTTCGAGTTCATCACGACATCTCCGGGTGGGTGGACAGCCCCACATCCTGCGCAGCCGGTGTTGCCGGGGTATGACGTTGACGATGCCAGGCACGGCTCTTCCGACTCTGCCGTCACGAAAGCGCCGGCGACGGCGCTTTCGTGACGAGGCTGGAGCTCGGGCGACAGTGCGGCCACCCAGCCCTTTATCGGCGAGGGTTGGTTCAGGCCCGGCTCTGCGGATGCCGCACCTGCCCTTCCCCGCGCACCACGAAGCGCTCCACCGTGAGCGCCTCGGCGCCCATCGGGCCGTAGGCGTGCAGCCGGGTGGTGGAGATGCCGATCTCGGCGCCGAGGCCGAGTTCGCCGCCGTCGCTGAAGCGGGAGGAGGCGTTGACCATCACCACGGCGGAGCGGATCGCCTGCACGAAGCATTGCGCGGCGGCTTCGTCGGCGGTGGCGATGACTTCGGTGTGGTCGGAGCCGTAGCGGCGGATGTGGGCGATGGCGTCGTCGAGGTCGTCGACCACGCGCACGGCGAGGATCAGGTCGAGGAACTCGGCGGCGTAGTCGTCGTCGGTTGCCGCGTGCATGTCGGGTACCAGGGCGCGACTGCGCTCGTCGCCGCGCAGTTCGACGCCGCGCTCACGCAGTGCCTGCATGGCGCGTGGCAGGAACGCATCGGCCACGTCGCGATGCACCAGCAGCGTCTCCAGCGCGTTGCACACGCCGGGGCGCGAGGTCTTGCCGTCGATCAGCAGGTTCGACGCCAGGTCGAGGTCGGCGGCGCGGTCCACGTACAGGTGGCAGACGCCCTTGTAGTGCTTGATCACCGGCACGCGCGCGTGTTCGGCGACGAAGCGGATCAGGCCTTCGCCGCCGCGCGGGATGGCCAGGTCGACGATGTCGACGAGTTGCAGCAACTCGACCATCGCCTCGCGGCCGAGATCCTGCAGCACCGTCACCGCGGCCTCGGGCACGCCGTGCGCGCGCAGTGCGGTGTGCAAGGCCGCGGCGATGGCGAGGTTGGAATGGATCGCCTCGGAGCCGCCGCGCAGGATCACCGCGTTGCCGGCCATCAGGCACAGCGCCGCCGCGTCGGCGGTGACGTTGGGACGCGCCTCGTAGATCATCGCGATCACGCCGAGCGGGATGCGCACGCGCTCCACCGACAGGCCATTCGGCCGCGTCTCGCGGCGGGTCGTCACGCCGACCGGATCGGGCAGCTCGGCCACCTCGCGCAACGCGCCGGCGATGCCGGCCACGCGCGCGTCGTCCAGGCGCAGCCGGTCGAGCATGGCACCCTGCACGCCTTTCGCCGCGGCCTGGCGCATGTCCTCGGCGTTGGCCGCCAGCACCGCGGCGGACTGCGCCTCCAGCGCCACGGCCATGTCGCGCAACAGCGTGCGCTTCGCCTCGCTGCCCAGTGCCGCCACGACCCGGGCGGCGTCGCGGCAAGCCAGTGCCTGTTCGCGAATCGTGCTCATGCGTTGATCTCCTGCCCGGATGCAACCGGACGGTCGATGCCGACGAGGTCGTCGCGATGCACCACCTCGTCGCCGTAACTGTAGCCAAGCACGCCGTCGATCTCGCGGCTGTGCCGGCCGGCCAGGCGACGCACTTCGGCGGCACCGTACTGGCTGAGTCCACGCGCGACGGCGGCGCCATCCACGTCGACGATCTCGACCAGGTCGCCACGATGGAACTCGCCGTCGGCGCCGAGCACGCCGCCCGGCAGCAGCGAGACGCGTCCGCCGGCCAGCGCCTTCACTGCACCGGCGTCGATGCGGATGCGACCCGGCGCGGCAGGTGCATGGCGCAGCCAGTACTTGCGCGCCTGCAATCGTGTGGAAGCCGCGGCGATCAGGGTACCGCGCAGTTGCCCGCGTTGCAGCGCCTGCACGGTGGCCGCGTCGCGACCGCCGAACAAGGCCGTGGGGATGCCGGCGGCGGCAGCCTTCGCCGCCGCCTGCAGCTTGGTGCGCATGCCGCCGGTGCCGGCCGCGCTGCCGCTGTCGCCGGCCATCGCGACGATCTCGGGGGTCAGCGCGGCCACCTGCGCGATCGGCATGGCCGCGGGATCGCGCCGCGGATCGGCGCTGTACAGCGCATCGACGTCGGACGCGATCAGCAGCAGGTCGGCGTCGACCAGCGCGGCGACGATGGCGGCGAGGTTGTCGTTGTCGCCGAGCTTCAATTCATCCACCGAGACCGTGTCGTTCTCGTTGATCACCGGCAGCACGCCGAGCTGCAGCAGCTCGCGCAGGGTGGCGCGTGCGTTGAGGTAGCGGCGGCGGTTGCGCAGGTCGTCGTGGGTCAGCAGCACCTGCGCCACCGGCCGCGCGGACAGCGACTGCCACAACGCGATCATCGGCGCCTGGCCCAGCGCAGCCAGCGCCTGCCGCGCGGCCAGGCCGCCGCCACTCGCATGCTGGCGCAACAGTGCGCGTCCCGCCGCCACCGCACCGGAAGACACCAGCACCACCTCGCGGCCTCCGGCATGACTGGCAGCGACGAAGCCGGCCAGCGCCTCGGCGTAACGCGGCGTGAGGCCGCCACCGTCGGCGGCGAGCAGGTTGCTGCCCACCTTGAGCACGGCGCGGCGCCAGCGCGGCAAGTCCTGTTCGGGCAGGGTGCTCATGCGGCTCCTTCCCCCAGCGGCGCCGGCGTGCGATCGCCGTGGCTCTTCGGCGCGGAGACCACGACAAAGCGCATGTCGGCCGCGCTGTCGCTGCGCACCTGATGCGCTGCACCGGGCGGCACATGCAAGCCCTCACCGCACGGCAAACGATGCATCACGCCCACCAGTTCCAGCGTGGCCACGCCTTCCAGCACGTAGAAGAACTGGCGTTCACGCGCATGCCGGTGACGCTGCTCGACGGCACCCGGTGGCATGCGCTCCTCGATCACGCTGGGGTCGTCGCCGGCCAGCAGGTGCCAGCCGTCGCAGGCGTCACCCCAGTGATAGTGCTGCGCGTTTGCCGTGCTGACCGCCGCCATGTCGTGCCCTCTTCAACGATCGAGTTGATCCAGCCGTGCCCGCAGTTCGTCCAGCCGCAGGTCGTTGCCTGCGCCCGGCGAGACGCGCGCGGCGAGGCTGCCTTCGGGTGTGCGTCCCTGCCCTGCCGATGCCGCGGCCTCCGCCGCCGCGCGATACGCATCGCGGAACGGCACGCCGGCGGCGGCCTGCTCGATCGCCACGTCGGTGGCGTACATCGCCGGCTCGATCGCGCCGCGCATCGCTGCTTCGTTCCACTCGAACCGAGCCAGCAGGTCGGGCACCAGTTCCAGCGCCATCAGGCCATGGCGCACGCCGTGGAAGATCGAGCCCTTGGAGAACTGCAGGTCGCGCTGGTAGCCGGACGGCAGCGACAGCAGCTGTTCGATCTCGGTGCGTGCCGCGGCGACGCTGGCGTAGCTGGCGCGCAGCAGTTCGACCACGTCGGGGTTGCGCTTGTTCGGCATGATCGAGCTGCCGGTGGTGTACTCGGCCGGCAGCTTGACGAAGTTGAATTCGGCGGTGGTGAACAGCGACAGGTCCCACGCCAGCCGGCGCAGGTCGAGCAGCGCGCCGCCGATCGCTTCCAGCACGGCCATCTCGAACTTGCCGCGCGACAGCTGCGCGCAGATCGGGCTGATCTGCATGCGCGCGAAGCCGAGCGCCCGGGTGGTGTGCTCGCGGTCGAGTTTCATGTTCACGCCGTAGCCGGCGGCGGTGCCGAGCGGATTCGCGTCGATCAGCGTCATCGTCTGCCGCGCGCGCAGCGTGTTGTCGATGAAGCCCTCGGCGAAGCCGGCAAACCACATCGCGGTGGACGACACCACGGCGCGCTGCAGGTGGGTATAGCCCGGCAGCACCAGCGCCGGCTGCGCGGCGCGGTCGAGGCACACTTCGGCGATCGCACGGCAATGCGTTTCGAGCGCGGCCAGCTTGTCCTTCAGCCACAGCCGGGTGGCGACCAGGATCTGGTCGTTGCGGCTGCGCCCGGTATGCACGCGGCGCCCGGCGTCGCCGAGGCGCTCGGTGAGCCGCGCCTCGATCGCCGAATGGCCGTCCTCGTGGCGATCGTCCAGCACGAACGCGCCGCTCGTGAAGTCATCAGCCAGCGCCTCCAGCTCGCGCTTCAGCGCGACAGCTTCGTCGGCGCCGACCACGCCGATGTTGGCCAGCCCTTCCACGTGCGCCTTGCTGGCGGTGATGTCGTGCAGGAAGAATTCGCGGTCCAGCAGCACATCGTCGCCGGCGAGAAACCGCATGATCTTCGCGTCGATCTGGATGCCGGATTTTTGCCAGAGGGGTTGGGTCATGGGAGCCAGGAGTGAGTTGAGAGGAGCAAGAAGTGAGAGAGATCAGGAGCGGACGGGGCGGGGGCGCCGGGAGTGTGAGCTTTTCTCTCGCTCCCCACTCCTCGCCCCTCGCTCCTGCTCCACCGGAATGGCGGTGTATTCGTCCACGCCGATCGCGCGGTTGATGTTCTGCATCGCCTGGGTGGCGGCGCCCTTGAGCAGGTTGTCCAGCGTGGCCACGATCACCACGCGCTTGCCGTCGGCCGATACGGCGAAGCCGCCGACCTCGGCATGGTGGCGGTGCGCGATGCGGCTGACCCACGGCGCCTCGTCGGTCACGACGGCCAGTTTTTCGCCGTCGTAGGCGGCACGGAAACGCTGGAGCACGTCCTCGCGTTTCAGCGGGCGGGTGAGATACAGGTTGGTGGTGACGGTGAGCCCGCGGAAGTGCGGCGCCACGTGCGGCATGAACTCCACCGGCACGCCGAGCCGGAACGAGGCTTCCTTCTCGTGCATGTGGCCGGTGAGCGCGTACGGCATCAGGTTGTCGCGCAGCTTGTCCGGATCGTTCTTGTCCGATGGCGTGGTGCCGGCGCCGGAGTAGCCGGAGACGCCGAAGCACACCGGTGGCGCGGCCAGCAGATCCTTCAGCGGCGCGATCGACAGCTGCATCGCGGTGGCGTAGCAGCCGGGATTGCTGATGTGCCGAATTTGATGAGCCTGGGCGCCGCGCCACTGGTCGCGGGTGAGTTCCGGCAGGCCGTAGTACCACGACGGGTCGAAGCGGTAGTCGGCGGAGAGATCGAGGATCAACGTGTCCGGCTTCGCCGCGTCGATCGCCGCCACGTACGGCGCCGCCTTGCCGTTCGGCAACGCCAGGATCACCACCTCGGCGCCCTGCGCCGCCACCGCGGCCGGGTCCAGGCTGGCATAGCGCAGTTCGCCGGCGAAGCCGTCGACGTGATCGGCCACGCGCTGGCCGTCCAGTTCGCGCGAGGAGACGAAGGCCAGCTGCAGCACCGGATGCGCCGCGATCAGGCGGATCAGTTCCATGCCGGTGTGGCCGCGCGCGCCGACGATGCCGATAGTTTTCCTGTCGCCTGTCATTTGTTCGCTCCTACAGTGCTTTTACTCCTCCCCCTGCCTGGCAGGGGAGGGAGTTTGTTTCGCTCAGTCCAACAGTGTCGGGCGGCGTTGCGCGCAATGCGCCACGCAGCGGGAAATCGTGTCGAGCTCGCCGATGCCGTACCAGAACACCTTCCAGCGCGGCTGCTTGATGCAGCCGTCCGATTCGGCGTAGTAGAAGTGGTTGACCGGGTTGCCGTGGCGCGAGCGCCAGAACAGCTGCGGGTTTTCCTCGCGCATCACCTGCCACACCGCGCGGCCCAGGCCTTCGCCCTGCGCGTCGTCGAGCACGGCGAACTTGTCGAGATACGGCAAGCCGTCCTCCTCGGTAAGGATCATCGCGGCGCGGTAGTTCTCGCTGACATAGATGCGCAGCGGCCGGGTGCGCTCGAAATAGTCCGCCACCAGGATGCGGCCGAAGCTCGACTCGATCAGCTCGCGCATGCGTGCGCGGTCCACGCCGTCCCAGGCATCGAAGCGCAGCACCTTCTCGCCGCGCCGCACCAGGGTGCCGGAACCCTTGTGGGTGAACAATTCCTTGGCCAGTTCGGACGGGCGGGTGATCGATACCGACGAGGTCAGCGGCAGGTCGGCCAGCAGGTCGGCGATCTGCCCAATCTTCAGGCGCATGCCGCCGTTGATCCACGGCTGCGCCATCAAGTGATCGAACTCGGTGCTGAGGTTGATCGAATCGATCAGCTTGCCGGTTTCGTCGAGCAGGCCGCCGGTGCCGGTGAGGAACACGATCTTGTACGGCTGCAGCACGCGCACCAGCTCGTTCGCGGCGAAGTCGGCGTTGATGTTGAGGATCTGCCCTTCATCGGTTTCGCCCAGGCTGGCGACCACCGGGATCGAGTTCGCGCGCAGGCTGGCCTCGATCGGCGCCAGGTTGATGCTGCGGACCTTGCCGACCATGCCGTAGGTATCGCGGTCCAGGTAGTCGGCCATGAACACGCCGGTCGCCACCGAGGTGGCGCGCGTGTCCATCGACTGCAGCGCCTCGACCAATTTCAGGTTCTGTTGCTGGAACACGCGGCGCACGATGCCGAGCGCCTTCGGCGAGGTCACCCGCAGTCCGTCGATGGTGTGTTTCTCGATGCCGGCGGCTGCCAGTTCCTCGTCCAGCTGCGGGCCCGCGCCGTGCAGCACGATCGGAGTCAGCCCCACCTGCTGCAGGAAGGTCAGCGACGAGGCCAGGTCGGCGAGCTCGTCGCGCAGCACCGCGCCGCCGACCTTGACCACGGCGAAACGCTTGGCGTCGACTTCGGAGAAACGCTTGAGGTACTGCTGGATCTCCTTCGCGCTGCCCATGCTCGAAAGCAGGCGCACGATGGTCTTGCGGGTGTTGTGCTTAGCCGTGTCCATTGTCGATGATCCGGAATATCGCTTCTGCGTAATGCTGCAACTGATCCAGCGCGATCCACTCGTCGGCGCTGTGCGCCTGGGCGATGTCGCCTGGGCCGTAGACGAAGGCGGTGTAGCCGGCGGCGGAGAACAGCGCCGCCTCGGTCCAGAAGTCCACCGCGTTGCCGACCGGGATGCCCAGCTCGTCGGCAAGGTCGCGCGCGACCAGCCGGTTCGCCTCGGCGTTCGCCATGTCGCCGGCCGGCAGCGAGGCGCCGCGGAAGGTCTCGGCGAACTCCGCCGGCTGCGGTTCCACCAGGGTGCGGAAACGCGTCAGCAGCTGGTCCGGGTCCATCGTGGGCAGCGCACGGAAACCGAAGCGCACCTCGGCGGTGGGCGCGATCATGTTCGCCTTGATGCCGCCCTCGATGCGGCCGATGTTGAAGCGCAGGCCGGTCAGCCCGCCGAAGCGCTCGTGCGACTGCGCCGCCACGAAATCCAGCGCCGCGTTGCCCCAGCGCACGGCCTGGTGCAGCGCGCTGTCGCCGGGCTTCTGCTCGCCAGAGGCATGTCCGGCCTGGCCGGCAAAGCGCATCAGCACCGACTGGATGCCGCGATGCGCCAGCACCGCCTCGCCCTTCGTGGGTTCGGCCACGATCACCGCGTCGTAGACATGCGGGTCGCCCAGGAAGCCGGCGATGCAGCGCGCGTCGTTCGCCTCCTCGTCGGTGGTGAACAACAGCGCCAGCGGGCCCGCGCTGGCATTCGCCACCGCCAGCAGCGCCGCCGCCGCGCCCTTGATGTCGCATGCACCCAGGCCGATCGCCCGATCGGCGGTGACTCGCAGCGTGTGCGGATCGGCCGTCCACGCCGGCGAGTCCGGCACGGTGTCCAGATGCACGTTGAACAGGACTTTCGGCTGGCCGCGCACCGCATGCAAGGCCACCGCGCCGGCGCCGAGGTCGGTCACCGTCACCTCGAAGCCGGGCAGCTGCGCGCGCAGGTAGTCGAAGATGCCACCGGTGTCGATCGCGCGTGGAGGGTTGCGCGTGTCGAAGCCGACCAGCGCCGCCAGGTGTTTCAACGTGGCATCGAGCAGCGCGCTCATCCGCGGTTGACCTCGGCCCACAACGTACTGCTCATGCCGAACAGCTTGATGAAGCCCTCGGCCTCCTCCACGCCCCAGTCGGCCGACTGCGCATAGGTGGCGCCCTTGGCGTTGAGGATGTGCTTCGACTCCACCGCCACCGCGCCGACGTTGCCGCCGTTCGTCTCCAGCGTCACCGTGCCGTTGACGGTGGACTGGCTGGACACCAGGAACGCCTCCAGGTCGGTCTTCAGCGGATCGTGGAAGAAGCCCTCGTAGACCAGCTCCACCCACTTGCGCGCCACCTCGGGCTTGAAGCGATTCTGCTGCTTGCTGAGCACGGCCTCTTCCAACGCGCGGTGCGCGGCGAGCAGCGCGATCAGGCCCGGCGCCTCGAAGATGATGCGGCCCTTCAGGCCGATCGTGGTGTCACCGGTGTAGAGGCCGCGGCCCACGCCGTACTGCGCGAACAGGCCGTTGAGCTTCGCCAACATCTTGTGCCCGGCGATCGCCTCGCCGTCCAGCGTCACCGCCTCGCCATTGACGAATCCGATCTTCACCTGCAGCGGTTTGGACGGCCATTCGGCGCGTGGCTTGCACCAGCCCACCGCACCGGCACCGGGCGCCTGCCACTTGTCGATCTCGCCGCCGGACATGGTCAGTCCGAGCAGGTTCTCGTTGATCGTGTACGCCTGCTGCTTGGCGCGCACGCCGAAGCCGCGGTCCTCCAGGTACTTCTGCTCGTAGGCGCGCGTCTGCGCGTGTTCCTTCTGGATCTCGCGGATCGGCGCCACGATCTGGTAGTCGCCCAGCGCCTTCACCGCCAGGTCGAAGCGCACCTGGTCGTTGCCCATGCCGGTGCAGCCATGCGCGATCGCCTTCGTGCCCAGTTCGGCGGCGCGCTTCAGCGCGGCTTCGACGATCAGGTAGCGATCGGACACCAGCAGCGGGTACTGGCCCTGGTAGCCCTCGCCGGCCCACACGAACGGCTTGACGAAGCCCGCCCAGATCGCCGGACCACCGTCGACCGTGGCATGGCTGGCCACGCCCAGTTCCTTCGCGCGGTTCTCGATGAAGGCGCGCTCTTCGGCGTCGATACCGCCGGTATCGGCAAACACGGTGTGCACGGCCCAGCCGCGCTCCTGCAGATAAGGCACGCAGAAGCTGGTGTCGAGGCCGCCGGAAAAGGCGAGGACGATGTCTTTGCTCATGGCTTGCGGATCCTGGAAAGAAGATGGGTCAGGCGGATTCGACGACGGTGCGCGGCTCGCAGCGCACCGGGAAATTCACGGAATTGGCGATGAAGCAGGCGTGATGCGCGGCCTCGTGCGCCGCTTCGGCTTCGGCCGGGTCGCTGGCGGCACTGATCGTCACCGTGGGGTGCAGCACCACTTCGGCGAAGCGGCCGCCGTCGCCTTCGGTGGCCATCGTGCCTTCGGCGGCGTCGCTATACGCCGTCACCACCACGCCAGCCGCGGTGGCCATGTGCAGGTAGGACAGCATGTGGCAGGTCGACAATGCAGTTACCAGCATGTCCTCGGGATTGTGCCTGGCGGCATCGCCGCGGAAAGCGGGATCGGAAGAACCGGCGATCGCCGGCTTGCCGTCGATGCGGATCACATGGTCGCGGCTGTAGTTGCGGTAGCCGTCCGTGCCGCTGCCGAGGTTGCCGGTCCATTCCACGGCAACGCGATAGTGATGCGGATGGTTCACGGTTTCGGCTCCTCCTGTTGAGTCATCCATGCGGCCAGTTCCGCATCGCCATCGCCGTCGCGCTCGCGCAGCCCGGCAGTCACGCCCGCGCGGTTGCGCGCGGGATGGTTCTGGCTCAGCTTGAACTTGCCTTCGATGCGGGCGATCGAGACTTCGAGGCCGATGATCGCGCGCAGCGAGGCCTCGATGTGGTCGTCCGGCGCATCGCTGATCTTCCATGGCTGCGGCTGGTCCGCTTCATGGTGATCAGTCAAGGCTTCCAGCAGACGACGCAGCCAAGCCGCGTCATCGATCACGCGCAGCCGGCCGTGCACGTGCACCACCGCGTAGTTCCAGGTCGGCACTTCGCGCCCGGTCTCGTGCTTGCTGGGGTACCAGTTCGGGCTGATGTAGCCGTCCGGCCCCTGGAACACCAGCAGCACCTCGGCGCCGTCCAGTCGCGCCAGCTCGTTGCCGCGGGCGACATGACCGTGCAGCACCTCGCCGACCCGTTCGAACGGCAGGTGATTGGCCGTCAATCCATCGGCCGCGCGAGCCACCAGCGTGGCGAACGGGTACGCGCGGATCAGCCCGTGCAGGGCCTCGACGCGGGTTTCGACGAAATGCTTGGGCGTATACATGCCCTGCTCAGCCCTGACCGATCAACGACGCCATCACCGCCTTCTGCACGTGCAGGCGGTTCTCGGCCTCGTCGATGGCGATGCAGGCGGGCGAATCCATCACCGCGTCGGTGGCCTTGATGTTCCGGCGCAGCGGCAGGCAATGACTGAACAGGCCGTGGTGGGTCAGTGCCATCTTCGCCTCGTCGACGATGAAGTGCCTGCTCGCTTCGCGAACCGGCTTCTCCTCTTCCCAGCGACCGAAGAACGGCAGCGCGCCCCAGCTCTTGGCGTAGACCACGTCGGCACCGGCGTAGGCTTCCTCGATATTGTGGCTGACCTTCAGCGAGCCGCCGTTCTGCTCGGCGTTCAGACGGCCAAACGCCATGTAGCGCTCGTCCAGCACATAGTCCGGCGTGGGGCACAGCAAGGTCACGTCCATGCCAAGCTTGGTGGCGATCAGCAGCGCCGAGTTTGCCACCGCGGTGTTCAGCGGCCTGGGGTGATAGGTCCAGGTCAGCACATACTTCTTGTGCTGCAGGTCGCCCAGGTGCTCCTTCAGCGCCAGCGCGTGGGCCAGTTCCTGGCAGGGATGGGTGATCGTTTCCATGTTGATCACCGGCACCGTGGCGTACTGGGCGAACGCCTTGATGACCTTATCCTCGCGATCGACCGACCAGTCCTGGAACTTCGGGAACGCACGCACCGCGATCAGGTCGACGTAGCGGCTGAGCACCCGCGCCACTTCGGCGATGTGCTCCTCGGTATCGCCGTCCATCACGCTGCCGACCTCGAACTCGATCGGCCACGCGTCCTTGCCTGGCGCCAGCACGATGGCGTGACCGCCGAGATGGAACGCACCCAGCTCGAAGCTGGTGCGGGTGCGCATCGAGGGGTTGAAGAACAGCAGCGCGATCGACTTGCCGGCCAGCTGCTGGCCGCGGGGCGAACGCTTGAATGCGGCGGCCTGCTCCAGCAGCGCGTCGATCTCGGCGCGGCTGTAATCCTGGGTGGTCAAGAAATGCCGAATGGTCATGAAGTCGATGCCTTGTTGAGGAGTCCGGCCATGGATGGCCGGGGTGTTGCGAATGGATCCGCGCCAGATTGTGTGGTCCGGCCATGGATGGCCGATATTGCGGATGGACCCGCGTGAGCCAAACCAACAAAAAACCCGGCACGAAGGCCGGCCAGCCTTTGATCAAAAACAAAAACCCGGCTCAAGAGCCGGGTTTGTCGTCGATGCACATGAAACGCGTGCGACTGTCTACCCGGCCGAATGTTCATCCAGCGGTCGGCGCGCACGCGACGTCATGCCAGCAGCCGCGCGGGCGCTGGTCAGTACGGTGGCGGTATAGACGGCTGTGGACATGCAGGGTTCCGGGTAACGAGTGCGCATGATGGCGGCAATCTCGCTGCCGTGCAACAAAAAATTCGGGTCCCGGAAAAAGATCGCCGCCAACGGGTGGCGGCGACGGTCAGGCGGGTGAATCAGTCGGCGGGATCGACCCGCACGCGCACGCGCAGGCGCTCGCCCGGATCGTAGCTCAGGCGCGACGTATAGACTTCGCCGCGATAGCGGTATTCCACGTCGTAGCCGATGATCCGGCGCTGCTCGCTGATCGAGCTGACCTCGCGACACTGGGTCTGGGTGGTTTCGTAATCGCCACCGCGGCCGGCCGCGCGGTTGCCCACCGCACCGCCCGCCACGGCGCCGACGACGGTCGCCGCCTTGCGCCCATCGCCCTTGCCCACGGTGTTGCCCAGCACGCCGCCGATCACGGCACCCAGCACCGTGCCGGCCGTGCTGTTGCCGCCCTCGTGGCGCACCACCGGCTGCTCGTAGCATTCCTGCCGCGGCACTTCGGTGCGGGTGACACCCTGCACCGGGTCCGCGCGCAGCACGTCGGCCCAGCCGTAGTGGGCATTGGCATCGGTATTGGCATAGCGCGCGTCCTGCGCATGGACGCCGGCAGCCATCACGGCAAGTACCAGGGCGGAAAGCCACAACTTGGTCATCACGACCTCCCAATCTCGGAACCACAGGCGCGTTTGCACGCGTACTGACAGCATTCCAGCAAATTCACGCTGAATACACGCTTAGAGCCCGCTCCCGGCGGCCCTTGCGCGACTCGGCCGCTTACACCTTGTTAAGATACCGGGCTGGCCGCGCCCCTGCCCCACGCGGCCCCACGTCGCGGATTCCACCCATGCCGATAGCGCTCTACAACAGCCTGACCCGCCGCAGCGAACCGTTCGCCCCGCTCGCTCCCGGGCGCGTGACGATGTACCTGTGCGGCCCCACCGTCTACAACTACGTGCATATCGGCAATGCGCGCGGACCGGTGGTGTTCGACGTGCTGGTACGCCTGCTGCGCCGGCACTACCCGCACGTGGTGTACGCACGGAACATCACCGACGTCGACGACAAGATCAACACCGCCGCGCAGCAGCAGGGCGTGCCGATCGGCACGATCACCGGCCGCTTCGCGCAGGCGTATCGCGAGGACATGGCCGGGCTCGGCGTGGCGCCGCCAGACGTGGAGCCGTACGCCACCACCCACATCGGCCCGATCATCGCGATGATCGAAAGCCTGCTGGAGGGCGGCCACGCCTATGCCGCCGAAGGCCACGTGCTGTTCGACGTCGGCTCGTTCCCGGCCTACGGCGAGCTGTCCGGCCGCGATCCCGAGGAACTGATCGCCGGCGCCCGCGTCGAGGTGGCCCCGTACAAGCGCAACGCCGGCGACTTCGTGCTGTGGAAACCCTCCACGCCCGAGCTGCCCGGCTGGGACAGCCCGTGGGGCCACGGCCGCCCGGGCTGGCACATCGAGTGCTCGGCAATGAGCGCAGCGCACCTGGGCGAGACCATCGACATCCACGCCGGCGGCGTCGACCTGCTGTTTCCGCACCACGAGAACGAAATCGCGCAATCCACCTGCGCACATGGCGGCAAGGTGTTCGCGCGCTGGTGGATGCACAACGGCATGCTCACCTTCGACGGCCGCAAGATGTCCAAGTCGCTGGGCAACGTGCTGCTGGTGCACGAGCTGCTGCAACTGCACCCGCCGGAGGCGCTGCGCCTGCGCCTGTTGAGCGGTCACTACCGGCAGCCGCTGGACTGGTCGGAGGCGGCCATCGCCCAGGCGACCAGCACGCTGGACGGCTGGTATCGCGTGCTGCGCGACCTGGCCGGGGTCGATCTGCCGGCCGGCGAACTGCCGGTGCCGGAACGCATCGAGGCCGCCCTGTGCGACGACCTCAACACGCCGCAGGCGCTGGCCGAGCTGTCCGTGCTGGCCGACGCCGCGCGCCAGTCCGGCAGCGCCGAGGCGAAAGCCGCCCTGCTCGGCGGCGGCGCCCTGCTCGGCCTGCTGCAGCAGGATGCGGAAGCCTGGTTCAGGCGCGGCGAGAGCGCGGTCGACGCGGCACACATCGAGGATCTGCTGCAACAGCGCCAGGCCGCCCGCGCCGCCCGCGATTTCGCGCGCGCGGACGCGATCCGCGACGAGCTGGCGGCCATGAACATCGCGATCGAGGACAGTGCCCAGGGCACGCGGTGGAGCGTGGCGAAGAGCTGAGCGACGCCCGCGCGCATTCGTGAATTCAGCTTGCGCGCGCGATAATGTCCGCATGAACGCCATTGCCACCACCAGCGCCGAACAGGCACAGCAGGAGATCACCGAGGAATTCGCCTTCTTCGGCGACTGGACCGAGCGCTACCAGTACCTGATCGATCTCGGCAAGCAGTTGCCGGCCTTCCCCGAGGCGTGGAAGACGGAGGAGCATCGCGTGCACGGCTGCCAGTCGATGGTGTGGCTGGTGCCCAGCGGCGACGCGTCGAAGATGCACTTCGAGGCGATCAGCGATTCGGCGATCGTGTCCGGTCTGATCGCCCTGGTGCTGCGCGTCTATTCCGACCGCCCGGCCGCGGAGATCGTCGCCACCGAGCCCAGCTTCATCGGCACGATCGGCCTGGCCAAGCACCTCTCGCCCACGCGCTCGAACGGGCTGGCCGCCATGCTGGCGAAATTGAAGAGTCACGCGGCGCAGGCGCTGGCCTGAGCGCTCCCGCACCGATACGCTGAAAGACAAAGCCCCGCTCGAAGCGGGGCATTGTCTGAAAAGTCCGGCATGGATGCCGGTTTGATCTTTGCGCTCACGGAGGAGCGCAAAAGGACCGCCTCAATCCCCCATCTGCTTCTGCAGGTGCTCGCGGCGTTCCTGCGCATCCAGCGACAGCGTCGCAATCGGGCGCGCATCGAGGCGGTCGATGCCGATCTCCTCGTCGGTCTCCTCGCAGAAACCGTAGCTGCCTTCCTCGATCCGGCGCAGTGCCTTGTCGATCTTCGAGATCAGCTTGCGGTAACGGTCACGGGTACGAAGCTCAAGCGAGTTTTCGGTCTCGCGGGTGGCGCGCTCGGCTTCGTCGCCGACGTCACGCACCTCCTCGCGCAGGTTGTCCATGGTCTGGCGCGACTCTTCCACCAGCTGGTCGCGCCAGTCGCGCAGCTTGTTGCGGAAGTAGGCCAGGTGCATCGGGTTCATGTACTCCTCGTTCGGCGAGGGGTGATAACCCTTGGGCAACGTGATGTTGCTGGTGGAAGGTAACGCGTACCGCCCGTCTTCGCGGGTGATGCCGTTATCGAGTTTTTTTGAAGCAAGTCTATTCATTGAGGACGACGAGTTTTTCTGATTTTTGCGGGAAGAGGCATGATGCGCGGCGGCTGGGGCTGCACGCGGTGTCACCATGGCGGTTGCACTCGCCACCTTGCCCTTGAACAGGGTGCTGGCGGGTGCCGGGGATGCGCTTTTGACAACCGCTGCTGCCGGTGCCGGCTTGGCAACGGGTTTCACGGTCGGCTTGGCCGCCGGTTTCGCGGCATGCTTGACCACGGGTTTGGCCGGCGGGGATTTCCCGGCGACCGCCTTGGTCACCGGTTTCACTGCCGGTTTCCGGGCTGCGGCAGCCTTGGGCCTGGTGTTCTTGACTACGACCTTCTTGACGGCAGCCTTTTTCGGCGCCGGCTTCTTCGCAACGGTCTTCTTGACCGCCGCTTTCTTCACGGGCGCTTTCTTCACGGGCGCTTTCTTCACGACCGCCTTCTTCACGACCGCCTTCTTCGCGGCGGGCTTCTTCGCCGGGCTGGCCTTCTTCGCTGGCGACTTGGCAGCGACTTTCTTGACCGCGACCTTCTTCACCGCAGTCTTGCCGACCGCGCTACGACCGGTCTTTGCAGGTGCCTTGCTGACGCTCTTCACGGTCCGCGCCTTGCCTCCAGCTGTCTTCGACTTGCCGGCCTTGACGTCAGCCGGAGCCTTGCCCTTCTGCGCCTTGGCAGCGGTCGAATTACGCGTAGTTTTCGCCATATCCCTTCACCGTTTTTGGCCTTGGCGGCCGGGTGTTATAGCCCAAGTGCCCTACACCAGCAAGCTTGCTTCTGGAATACTTGTACCACTACCTGTCGCAAGCCGCTCCGGCACCGTGAATGTCCTGACCCGATTCATACTGTGGATGCTGCGTTTGTACAAGCGCTGGCTCAGTCCCCTGCTTGGCCCGCGTTGCCGCTTCCACCCCACTTGTTCCGATTATGCACGGATTGCGGTCACCCGCTTCGGCCCGTGGCGCGGCAGCCTGCTGACCGGTTGGCGGCTGCTGCGCTGCCAGCCATTGTGCACGGGTGGCCACGACCCGGTGCCCGAGCACTTTCATTTTTCCCGCTGTCGCTCCCAGGGAGATTCCCCCAAGGTCCACTGACTGTTCGGGAATGCCGAATTCGTCGACGCAAGGTCCTCGCCTCCACGCCAACCTCGCGTGGGGCACGACTGCATCGAGGCGCAGCTTTCGACAGACGGCAGCGGCGGACGGTGTCCACCCTACGAAGCGGGCGTCACGGCGTGGAACCGTAGCCGCCTTCCACGCCCTTGCTCGCGTACGCCACCGCATCATGCGGATGCAGGCTTTCCTGGTGTTCCACGCGGATGTGGAAGTCGCTGAGCGCGGCGTCGGCGTCGAGCGCCTTCTGGATGCGCCGGGCGGCATCCTCGCAGAACATCAGGTTGCCGCCGTTGGCCAGCGCGAAGGCCTGTTCGTCCTCGCGCTTCACCGCGGTCTGCACCGGCGTGCCGAGCGCGTGCTCGACGCGATCGATCAGGCCGATCAGGTGGAAGCCCGCGCCGACCACGGTGCGGATGCGCAGGCGCACCACGCTGCGCTGGGCATGCGGGGTGGCGACGATGCCGTGTTCGCTGCCGAGCCAGGCCAGCACCGCTGCGTGGTCGAGCGGCGCGCCTGCGTCGAAGTCGGCGGCGAACTGGTCCTGGATCAACTGGCGCGACAGCGCGGCCGAGGCCGGGCAGGTCGAGGAGTAGACCACCTCGGTGCCGAACTCGAGCAGGAATTGGTCGCCGGTGAGGCTGGCCTCGATGCATACCGGGTAGGCGCGCCAGCCGCTGTTGGCGCTCTTTAGGGCCGGGCGGCGCACCAGGTGCTCGAACTGGATGCTGAGACAGGCGCGGTCGGACAGATCCCTGTGCGAGTCGAGGAAGTCGCGCAGCAGTGCATGCAGCATGTCGGCGTTCAGCGTCTGCGTGCTCAGCGCCTGCTCGACCAGCAGGTACAGCCGCGACATGTGGATGCCGCGCTTGTCCGGCCGGTTCAGGTTGACGAAGGCGCCGACCCGGGCACTGGCACGTTGCGCCTGGCCATCACCAGCATCGAACAGCACCGGCACCTGGATGTCGGCCATGCCGACCCAGTCCAGCGCGCCGGCAAGATGCGGTTGCGCGTGCACGGCGACGTCGGGCAGCAGGCGGGCGGTATTTTCCTGGTTCGGCATGACGGGGGTCCTGACATCGGCGAACGAGCCACCGCGAAGCAGACAATCTTGGGGCAAGCAGGCCGGCGCGCAATAGTGGCGTGATGGAAACACTGCGTCCGGGTCGTTTTTACGCCACGTGCCGGCGCCACGCACGCGCGGCCTGCCACGCCTGCAGCGCGGTCGCCAGCCCGGTGCGCGACTGGCCGGCCTGCAATACCGCCAGCGCATCGTCGGCGCGCGCCGCGCGCTGCGCCAGATGGTTCGCGTGGCGCGATTCCAGCGCACGAAACACGCTGAGCGGCCCGGCCAGCGTGGCCGACTCCGCCCAGCTGGCCAGCAGGTCGTCCAGCTGGGCCTTGATCGCCTGCTGCCGCGCCGCGCCGTGGCTGTGCAACTGCGTGCGGCTCAGGCCGTGCCGCGCCAGCCGCGCCATCGGCAGCGGCAGGCGGTCGCGATCGGCATCCTGCTGCAGCCGCAGCAGCGCATACAACAAGTGATTCAACACGGCGACCCGCGATGCCCGCGCCGGTGACGCATCGGCGCCGTACCACCAGGCGGTTTCCAGCGCGGCCAAGGCGCCATGCAGCGGCATCGCCGCCTCGACCTGCGCGGCAAAATCCGCGGCGGTGCCCTGCTCCAGCTGCGCCATGGCCGCCAGCACCGGTGCCAGCCACAGGCTGCTGGCGATCGCATGCGCGCGCTCGTCGTCGAACAGCACCTGGGTCAGCGGGTGGCGGCCACCGCTGGCCGGCGCACCAGCCAGCTCCTCGGCCCACCAGTTGAGCTTGGCGGTGGCCACCTGCGGCTCGCGGATGCCATAGGCCGTGCCGAGCAGTTCCTGCTCCAGCGCCGCCAGCGCGACGTGGCCGGGATGGCGCCGGCCATCGACGAACACCAGCGCGACGCGCTGCTGTGGCTGCACCGCCAGCCACTTGTCGATGAAGCCCTGCAGCACGGCGTTTTGTTCGATCAGCTCGATCATGCAATGACCGGTTGCAGTCGAAGCAGCTCGGCCAGTTCGGCCGGATGATCCAGCACCTTGTCGGCACCCCACGTCTGCGGATCGCCGCCATCGAGATAGCCCCAGCTCACCGCCACCGTGTACAGGCCGGCGGCGGCGCCGGCCAGGATGTCGCGGCGGTCGTCGCCGACGAACAGGCAACGGGCAGGTGCCACACCGGCGCGTTCGCAGGCCAGCAGCACCGGTGCCGGATCGGGTTTCTTCACCGCCAGCGTATCGCCGGAAACCACCGCGCTGGCTCGCTGCGCCCAACCGATGCGGGC
This sequence comes from uncultured Gammaproteobacteria bacterium, assembly GCA_963707225.1. Lineage (GTDB taxonomy): Bacteria > Pseudomonadota > Gammaproteobacteria > Xanthomonadales > Rhodanobacteraceae > Rhodanobacter. Next base: position 4,494 of record CAVPQF010000100.1, on the reverse strand, counting down.
GACCAGCTCGTCGGTGAGGAAGCCGGCCTTGTTGGTGACGATGCCCCAGCGCAAACCGTGCCGTTCGATTCGCGCCAGCAGCTCGTCGATGCCATCGAACGCGCGCGTCTGCTGCGCCATCACGTCCTGGTACAGCTGCAGGTAGCGCGGCACCAGCGCCTCCAGCGCGGGTTCGCCGCGCTCGGCAAACGCGCAACGCAGCACGGCGCGCGCGCCGCGTGAAACCACCTCGCGCACCGGTGCATACGGTGGCGGCGGCACGCCCTCTTCCGTGCACTGCGCCAGCAAGGCGGCGTACAGATCGGGAGCGCTGTCGAGCAAGGTGCCATCCAGGTCGAACAGCACGCCCCGGATGTTTTCGGGCAAGGACTTCATGCCGGCTTGCGACCGCAGGAAGTCCCCGTGGGACGTGCGCTGAGCACGTAATTGACCGCGGTGATCCGGCTCAGCCAGGCCTTGCGGTTGAGCGGGTTGTAGCCCAGTCCGGAGACGTCCTCCAGCTCCAGACCGGCGTGGCGCAGCAGGCGACCCAGCTCGGACGGCCTCAGGAACTGCGCGTAGTGATGGGTGCCGCGCGGAAGCATGCGCATCACGTATTCCGCGCCCACGATCGCCGCGCCGAAGGCGACCGGCGTGCGGTTGATGGTGGACATGAACAGCCACCCGCCCGGCTTCAGCATCGCGGCCAGGTCGTTCACCAGGGCCTCCGGGTCGGGCACGTGCTCGATCAGTTCCATGCAGCACACCGCGTCGAAACTGTTCGGCTCGGCCGTGGCCAGTGCGGCCGAGGACTGCACCCGGTAGTCGACGCCGAGGCCAGACTCATGCAGGTGCAGCTTCGCGACGTCGATCACCCTGGCGCCCAGGTCGATGCCGGTGACCTTCGCGCCGGCACGTGCCAGCGTCTCGCTGAGCAGGCCGCCGCCGCAGCCGACATCGGCGACCTTCGCCCCGCGCAGATTGACGCGCTCCGCGACATAGGCGGCGCGCACCGGGTTGAGGTCGTGCAGCGGGCGCGACTCGCCGTCGGGATCCCACCAGCGCGCCGCCAGGCTGTCGAAGCGGGCGATTTCCTCGGGACTTACGTTGGCGGCGATCATGTTCGAGTCCACGGTGAGTACATGAGTTTATTGAAAAGTGCGGCCATGGATGGCCGCTTGTTGATCTTTGCGTTCATGGAGGAACGCAAAAGTTAATGCGCTTGCCATTCGTACACCGTGATGTCCCAGCCGCCGCTGACGTGGGCCGGGTCGTTCTGCACGATCGCGCTCGCCTCGGCGAGGTCGGCCGCATGCAGCAGGTAGGCGCCGCCGGACTTGTCGCTGAAACCGCCGGACAGTTCCACCCGGCCTTCTTCGCGCAAGCCTTCCAGGAACGCCAGGTGCAGCGGCACTATCGCCGGGTCGAGGTGCGGGCGGCGGATCAGCAGGATCAGGTAACGGTTCATCGAAGACTCCGGTTCAGGCCGAGGCGATGCGTTCGCGCCAGGCACGCGTCCGCTCCAGGATCGCGGCAGTGTCCATGCCGACCAGCTCGCGCCCGGCCAGCTTGCGCCGGCCGGCGATCCACACGTCGCTGACCTGGTGGCGGCCGGTGGCGTAGACCAGCTGCGAGATGACGTGGAACATCGGCTGGGTTTCCAGCTCGCTCAATCGCACGGCGGCGAAGTCGGCCTGCTTGCCGACCTCGATCGAGCCGACCTTCGCGTCCAGTCCGATCGCCTTCGCGCCGTTGAGCGTGGCCGCGCGCAGCGCGAACGCCGCGTCGAACGCGGCGGCGTCGCCGGCCACCGCCTTGGCCAGCAGCGCGGCGGTGCGCATCTCGCCGAACATGTCCAGGTCGTTGTTGGAGGCGCAGCCGTCGGTGCCCAGCGCCACGTTGACGCCGGCCAGGCGCAGCTTTTCCGCCGGGCAGAAGCCGGAGGCGAGCTTCAGGTTGGACTCCGGGCAATGCACCACCGACACGCCGGCGGCGGCACACGCGGCGATCTCGCCGTCGGTCAGCTGGGTCATGTGCACGGCGATCAGGCGGTCGTTGACCAGGCCCAGCTTCTGCAGGCGCTGGAACGGGCGCAGGCCGCTCTTGGCCTTTTCGTCCTCGACCTCGTGCGCGGTCTCGTGCGTATGCAGATGCACCGGGATGTCGAGCTGGTCGGACAGCACGCGGATGCGCTCGAAGCTCTCGTCCGACACCGTGTACGGCGCGTGCGGCGCGAACGCGGTGCCGACCAGGTGGTCGCCGCGGAAACTGTCATGCACTTCGCTGGCGCGCTCGAAGTACTCGTCCTGGCTCTTCGCCCACGCGGTGGGGAACTCGATCACCGGCAGGCCGACCATCGCGCGAAAACCCAGCTTGCGGTAGGTGGCGCCGATCACGTCGGGGAAGAAGTAGTTCTCGTTGGCGCAGGTGGTGCCGCCGCGCAGCATCTCGGCCACCGCCAGTTCGACGCCGTCACGCACGAACTCCGGCCCCATCACCTTCGCCTCGGCCGGCCAGATGTGCTGCTGCAGCCACACCATCAGCGGCAGGTCGTCGGCGAGGCCGCGCAGCAGGGTCATCGGGTTGTGCGTGTGGCTGTTGACCAGGCCGGGGATCAGCGCATGCTCGCCCAGTTCGACGCGCTCGCGCGGCGCGTAGGCAGTGCGCGCCTCGGCGATCGGCAGCAGCGCCACGATGCGCTCGTCCTGCACCGCCACCGCATGGTTCTCCAGCACCACTGCATGCGGCTCGACCGGCACGACCCAGCGTGCTTCGATCAGCAGGTCGACGGGCTGTGGGGTCATCTGGCTCATCTTCAACTCGCTCTGTGTCGATCTGGATACAAAAAGGGGCGGTACCTTGCGGCAGCCGCCCCTCTGAATCGTCATTCCAGCAAGAGTGCTGGAACCCAGTGCCTCTACCACTGCCGGGACGCAACAGGTTTTGCGTGCTGCGCACGAGTACTTCACTTGGGGACTCGCTCCGCTCGCCCCTACGGGGCCGTCCTTCGGACGTTCTTCGCGCTATGCGCTCGTCCTGCCTGCGCAGGGATGACGAACTGGCAAAGGCGCGAGCGAAGCTCGCGCGCCAGTTCGTCACTTGACGCGGCTGTCGTACTCGCCGGTGCGGGTGTCGACCTTGATGACTTCGTCCTGATTGACGAACAGCGGCACGCGCACCACGGCGCCGGTTTCCAGCGTGGCCGGCTTGCCGCCGCCGCCGGAGGTATCGCCGCGCACGCCCGGGTCGGTCTCGGTGATCTTCAGCTCCACGAACTTCGGCGGCTGCACGGCGACGATGGCGCCGTTGAACAGCGTGACCACGCACTCTTCCTCGCCCTTGAGCCACTTCCATGCGTCACCCATCGCGGCCAGGGTTGCCGGCACCATCTCGAAGGTTTCCATGTTCATGAAGTGCCACAACCGATCCTTGCCGAGGCCATCGATGAAGGAAAGCTGCATGTCGGTATCGGTGACATCCGCTTCCTCGAAGGAATCGCTGGACTTCAGCGTCTGCTCGGTGGTGCGGCCGTCCTTCAGGTTGCGAATGCGGATGCGGGTGAACGCCTGGCCCTTGCCCGGCTTGACGAAGTCCGCTTCGGTGATGACCCAGGGGTCACCGTTATGAAGGATCTTCTTGCCCGTTTTGACGTCATTGAGGCCAAGGGTCGCCATGCGTTAGTGCTCCGGAGTCAATTTCGCCCGATGGGCGGCTAAAATGGGTGTCTGTCACGGGCTTCAGCGCCCGCTCCAAGGCCCGCCATGATAACCGCAAGCCCCCACGCCCGCCTATCGTCGCCCACACCCGGCTGGCGCGAACTGTGGCGGGACGCCATCACCGATCCCGGCGAGCTGCTGCAGGCCGTGGGCCTGGGCGAGCGTGCCGACCTGCTGCCGCCGGACGACGCCGGCTTCGCCCTGCGCGTTCCGCGCGGATTCGTGGCGCGGATGCGCCGCAACGACCCGCTCGACCCGTTGCTGCTGCAGGTGCTCCCGCAGCGGGCCGAACACGACCAGGTCGAGGGCTTCACGCTCGACGCGGTCGGCGACATCGCGTCGAAGGCCGGGCATGGCGTCCTGCACAAGTACGACGGCCGCGCGCTGCTGATTGCCAGCGGCAGCTGCGCGATCAACTGCCGCTACTGCTTCCGCCGGCACTTCCCCTATAGCGAGGAAATCGCCGCCGCCTCGCAGTGGCACGAGGCGCTGGCCCATGTGAAGGCGGACCCGTCGATCCGCGAACTGATCCTGTCCGGTGGCGACCCGCTGGCACTGGCCACGCACAAGCTGGAGGAACTGACCCGCGGCCTGGCCGAGCTGCCGCACGTCATCCGCCTGCGCATCCACAGCCGCCTGCCGGTGGTGTTGCCGGAACGGATCGACGACGCCTTCATCGGCTGGCTGGCCGGCGTGCCGCTGCAGAAGGTGGTGGTGCTGCATGCGAACCACGCCAACGAACTCGACGCCAGCGTCGATTCCGGCTGCGCCCGCCTGCGCGCAGCCGGCGCCACCGTGC
>CAVPQF010000099.1:0-47077 GCA_963707225.1 uncultured Gammaproteobacteria bacterium | reverse complement strand
AATCGGCACGACCGAGGGGAAGTCAGCCCAGTTGATGAACCAGTCGCTGCCAGCCGCGACCGTGTGCGGTGTGGACCACGCGCCGCCGGTCCAGCTCGAGTGACGCAAGGCAAACCCGCCGCCCGTATCCGGTTCGAGCCAGCTCATCACCGCGCCATGAGGCCGCGGGGCCAGCTTGGGATAGCGGCTTCCCGGTGCGGCAGGCACCGGAACCTCGACGGCGGCTTCCAGCCACTGTCCCTGCCGATCCGGCCCGCGACACGCGACCAGAAGGGCAAGGGCGAGCAGCGATGCGGCGATGGGCTTCATCGCGGTGATTGTGACCCATTCCCGCGTACTTTCCGCAATGCGTCGCGCCGGCGGCCCCGTTTCCTTGCCTCCCGTCGAGGATCGCGTTAGCTTTGGCCGGCGCAGAGGAACCGATCAAGTGGACCTGGCACTGCAATGGGTGAGACGACGGCAACGCGCCCTCGCGAGGGGCGTGCTGGCGGTGTTCTGTCTCGCGTGGCTGCAGACGGCGGTGGTGCCTTGCGCGACGGCGAACGTCGACTCGTCGATGATGCCGGCCGGCGGCGAGCACTGCGCCTATTGTCCGCCGGATGCATCCGCTCCATCCGTTACAGATCACGCCGGCACCTGTGCCTATCCGCATGAGCCGCAGGTGCAGTCGCCGCAGGTGCTGCACTACGGCAAGCCCGGCACCGGCATAGAGTTGAAGAAGGGCATGACCTTCACCGTCGAGCCGATGATCAACGCCGGCAAGCCGCAGACCCGCCAGTTGCCGGATGGCTGGACCGTGGTGACCAAGGACCACTCGCTGTCGGCGCAATGGGAGCACACGCTGGCGGTGACCGACGACGGCTTCGAGATCCTCACGCCCTGGCCTGACGCGTGATCGTGCGAGGATAGGGCGCGCCCGGCGCATCACCCCGAGCTTTCGCTGGGCTCCCGCAGTTTGGAGAGCCGCCCAATCATGTCGTTGACCCATCCCGTCGCCTTGCCGCCATTGCCGCGCCTGCCGGTGGCGGTGCCGCGTTCGGGTGTCTCCATCGAGGCGCGCCAGGCCTTGCGGCAGTTGCTGGGCGACGTCGACCGCGCGCTGGCCACCGCGTTTCGCGATGGCGCCGACGCCAGCGCGCTGGCGCGGCGCCGGGGCGAGTCGGTGGCGCGCATCGTGGCGCACGTGTGGATGGCCTGCCTCGGCGACGTGGCCGGCGCGGCGCTGTTCGCGGTCGGCGGCTTCGGCCGCGGCCTGCTGTTTCCGTACTCGGACGTGGACCTGCTGGCCCTGGTGCAGGCACCGGAGCCGGCGCGACTGCGCGCGCTGGAGCAGTTCTTCGCCACGCTGTGGGATGTCGGCCTGAAGGTCGGCCATGCGGTGCGCGACCCCGCGCAGTGCCGCGCGCTGGCCGCGCAGGACGCCAGCGTGTTCACCAGCCTGCTGGACGCACACCGGCTGGCCGGCGACCCGGCGTTCGACGCGCGCTTGCGGGCCATCGTCGAAGACCCGGCGCTGTGGCCGCCGCAGGCGTACCTGGCCGCCCGGTTGGCCGAGCGCGACGCGCGGCATGCGCGCTTCGACGACACCGCCTACAACCTCGAGCCGAACCTCAAGGACGGCCCGGGCGGCCTGCGCACGCTCGATTCGCTGCGCTGGATGGGGCGGCGGCTGGCGCATGCGAACGATCTGTCCGACATGGTGGTCGAGGGCTTGCTCGACCCCGCCGAACAAGCCGCGCTGGAGCAGTCCGAAGCCGTCCTGCGCCGCTACCGCTACGCGTTGCACCTGGAGGCGGGCCGGGCCGAGGAACGGTTGCTGTTCGACTACCAGCGGGCGCTGGCCGCGCGGCTGGGCTTCGAGGACGAGCACGAAAAGAACCTCGGCGTCGAGCAGTTCATGCAAGGCTACTACCGCGCGGCGAGCCAGGTCGAGCGGCTCGGCGTGCAGGTGGCCGAACGCTTCGAGGAGATGCTGGAACTGCCGGACGAAGCGGTGCCCGTGGGTACCGACTTCATCCGCTACGGCAAGCGTCTGGCAGCGCGTGACCCGCAGCTGTTCATGCGCCGGCCGGCGGCCCTGGTGGAGATCTTCATCGCCCGCATGGACCAGCCCGGCGTGGTCGGCTTCAGCGCCGACACCATGCGCCGCATCCACCAGGCCACCGCCGCGCAGGGCGATGCGCTGGCCGACGACCGCGAGGTACTGGCCGTCTTCCTGCAACTGCTGCGGCGTGGCGCGCCGGCGGTGGAAGCGTTGTGGCGGATGAACCGGCACGGCCTGCTGGCGGCGATCCTGCCTGCGTTCGGCAAGGTGTTCGGGCGCATGCAGTACGACCTGTTCCACGTCTACACGGTCGACGAACATACCTTGCGCGTGCTGCGCAATCTGGCGCGCTTCGCCGACCCGGCGGCACAGCGCGAGTTTCCACTGGGTTGTGAAATCTGGGCCGGCCTGCCGGTACCCGAGGTGCTGCTGCTGGCCGGGTTGTTCCACGACATCGCCAAGGGCCGCGGCGGCGACCACTCGGTGCTGGGCGAGCAGGATGCGCGCGCCTTCTGCACACGGCTGGGCCTGCCGCCCGGCGATGTCGAGCGGGTGGCCTGGCTGGTGCGCTGGCACCTGCTGATGAGTACCACCGCGCAGCGCCAGGACATCACCGACCCGGACGTGGTGCACCGGTTTGCGGAAGTCGTCGGAAATCGCGAGCGGCTCGGCCAGCTGTACCTGCTGACCATCGCCGACATCATCGGCACCAGCCCGCGGCTGTGGAACGGCTGGAAGGACCGCTTGCTGGCCGACCTGTACACCAGCACCCGCTACGCCTTGCGCAGCGACGTGGAACTGCCGCGCGACATCGGCGTGCGTGTCCACGAGTGTTCCGAATATGCGCTGGCGCTGCTGCTGAACGAGGGCCACGCCGAGGCCGACGTGATGCGCGTTTGGGCCGACTTTCCCCAGCTCAGCTTCCTGCGCCACCGGCCCGAACAGATCGCCTGGCAGACCACGGCGATCCTGCGTGCGCAGGGGGCGCTGCCGCTGGTGGCGGTGCATCCGCTGTCGGTGCGCGGCAGCACCGAGCTGTTCGTCTACACGCCGGATCGCGACGGCCTGTTCGCCACGGTGACCGCGGTATTGGACCGGCTGCGCTTCTCGGTGATGGAGTCGCGCATCCTCAGCTCGCCGACCGGGATGGCGCTGGATACTTTCCTGCTGCTCGACGCGGACAGCCAGCAGCCGGTGAGTGCGGCGCGCGCGGAGGAACTGCAGCAGCGATTGCAGCGCGCGCTGGCGCAATCCGCCGGCGTGCAGCCGAGCAAGCGCGGCATGTCGCGCCACCAGAAACATTTCCAGATGACGCCGAAGATCAGCTTCCATGCCGCGGGCGACCGCACCCAGCTGGCCCTGATCGGCACCGACCGCCCCGGCCTGCTGGCCGCGGTGGCGCAGGTGATGCTGGCCACCGGCGTGCGCGTGCACGACGCGCGCATCGCCACCTTCGGCGAGCGGGTGGAGGATTTCTTCCAGCTGACCGATCGCCACGATGCGCCGCTCGATGCGGCCCGGCAGGATCGGCTGCTGCACGCGCTGCTGGAGCGCATCGGGCCGGCGCGGGATTGACCGGCGGTCGCCGCGCTATCATCGCGACCGCTGCGTGTCGCAGCGGCCACGTGTCTCCGCCATGACCTATCTGCTGATCAAGTCGCTGCACCTGCTGTTCGTCATCGCCTGGATGGCCACGGTGTTCTACCTGCCGCGGATCCTGGTGAACCTGGCCGAGGCGGCGAACGAGCCGGCGGTGCTGGCTCGGCTGCAGCTGATGGGGCGGCGGCTGTACAAGTTCGGCCACAACATGTTCGGCATCGCGTTCCTGTTCGGGCTGATCCTGTGGCAAGGCTGGCGGGTGTTTCCGCAGGCGTTGCCGAACGTCGCCGCCGGCACGCACTGGATCGACGCCAAGCTCACCCTGGTCGCCGCGCTGCTGGCTCATTTCATCTGGGCCGGACGCATGCTCAAGCGCAGCGGGAAGGGCGGCGCGCTGCCGTCCTCGCACACGCTGCGCTGGCTCAACGAGCTGCCGGTGCTGCTGCTGCTGGGCGTGATCTGGCTGGTGATCGCCAGGCCGTTTTGAATCAGTTGCGATAATACTCGCGGTACCACGCGACGAAGCGCGCCACGCCATCCTCGATCGAGGTATGCGGCGCGTAGCCCACGTCGCGGCGCAGCGCCGACACGTCGGCCCAGGTGTCGGGCACGTCGCCCGGTTGCATCGGCAGCAGACGTTTCTCGACCGTGCGGCCGAGGTTCTGCTCCAGCAGTTCGATGAAGCGCAGCAGCTGCACCGGCTGGTCGTTGCCGAGGTTGTAGACGCGGTACGGCGCGTTCGACGTGCCGGGGTTCGGCCGCTCGGCGTCGTACGCCGGATCAGGTTCGGCCGGGTGGCCGAGCGTGCGGATCACGCCCTCGACGATGTCGTCGATATAGGTGAAGTCGCGGCTGTGGTGGCCGAAGTTGAACACGTCGATCGGCTCGCCGCGGCTGATCCGGTCGGCAAACAGCATCGGTGACATGTCCGGTCGGCCCCATGGGCCGTACACGGTGAAGAAGCGCAGGCCGGTGGTCGGCAGGCCGTAGAGATGGCTGTAGGTGTGCGCCATCAGCTCGTTGGCCTTCTTGGTCGCCGCGTACAGGCTGACCGGATGATCCACTGCATCCTCGACCGCGAATGGCAGCTTGCGGTTGGCGCCGTAGACCGAGCTGGACGAGGCGTAGACCAGATGCTCCACGCTGCCGTGGCGGCAGGCTTCGAGGATGTTGACGAAACCGACCAGGTTGCTCGCCACGTAGGCCTGCGGGTTCTGCAGCGAATGGCGCACGCCGGCCTGCGCGGCGAGGTTCACCACGCGCTGCGGCTTGAACGCGGCGAACGCGCGATTCACCGCGTCGGCGTCGGCCAGGTCGGCGCGCTGGTGGGTGTAGTTCGGATGATCGATGAAGCGTGCCAGGCGGGCTTCCTTCAACGCCGGGTCGTAGTAGCTGTTGTGGTTGTCATAGCCATGGACCACGTCGCCGCGCGCCAGCAGGCGCTGCGCCAGGGCGGCGCCGATGAAGCCGGCGGTGCCGGTAACCAGGATGCGCATGGAGTGTCCTCGGGAGATCGCGGGCATTCTACCGCCAGGGGCATGCTCGGCAAGGCCGCGCCGGGCGAGGATTGACAGGCAATCTGGGCTAAACTAGCGTTTCGATATCGCCCAGGACCCGAGGTGGCCCGCGCTTGCGCCGGCCGAGTGTGCGACATGGCAACTACCCGCTTCCACGACTGACCGCCACCACGCCTTCGTTTACAAAAAAAGGGCGTCATGCCCTTTTTTGCTTTTCCAGAGAAGCTCCCATGATTGAAATCACGCTACCCGACGGCAGCAAGCGGCCGTTCGACCATCCCGTCACCGTGCAGGACGTGGCCGCCTCGATTGGCGCCGGCCTGGCCAAGGCGACGCTGGCCGGCAAGGTCGACGGCAAGCTGGTCGACGCCAGCTTTCCGATCGAGCACGACGCGAGCCTGCAGATCGTCACCGAGAAGAGTCCCGAGGCGCTGGAAATCCTGCGCCACTCCACCGCGCACCTGATGGGCCAGGCCGTGCAGCGGCTGTTTCCGGGCGCGCAGGTCACGATCGGCCCGGTGATCGAGAACGGCTTCTACTACGACTTCGCCTACGAGCGTCCGTTCACTCCGGACGACCTGCCGAAGATCGAGGCAGAGATGCACAAGATCGTCGACGAGCAGTTGCCGGTGACGCGCAGCGTGAAATCGCGCGATGACGCGGTGGCGTTCTTCCGCGGCCTGGGCGAGAGCTACAAGGCCGAGATCATCGAGGGCATTCCGGCCAATGAGGATCTGTCGCTGTACTCGCAGGGCGAGTTCACCGACCTGTGCCGCGGCCCGCACGTGCCGAACACCGGCAAGCTGCATTCCTTCAAGCTGATGAAGGTGGCCGGCGCGTACTGGCGTGGCGATTCCAACAACGCGATGCTCAGCCGCATCTACGGCACCGCGTGGCTCAACGACAAGGACCTGAAGGCCTACCTGTTCCAGCTGGAGGAAGCCGAGAAGCGCGACCATCGCAAGATCGGCAAGCAGCTCGACCTGTTCCACCAGCAGGAAGAAAGCCCCGGCATGGTGTTCTGGCACCCGAACGGCTGGGCGATCTGGCAGCAGGTCGAGCAGTACATGCGTGGCGTGTACAAGAAGAGCGGCTACCAGGAAGTGCGCTGCCCGATGGTGCTGGACGTGTCGCTGTGGAAGAAGTCGGGGCACTGGGACAACTACAAGGAGAACATGTTCTTCACCGAGTCGGAGAAGCATACGTTCGCGCTGAAGCCGATGAACTGCCCGGGCCACGTGCAGATGTTCAACACCGGCCTGCACAGCTACCGCGAGTTGCCGATCCGCTACGGCGAGTTCGGCGGCTGTCATCGCAACGAGCCGTCCGGCGCGCTGCACGGCATCATGCGCGTGCGCGCGTTCACCCAGGACGACGGCCACATCTTCTGCACGCCGGAGCAGGTCGAGTCGGAAGTCACCGCGTTCCACCTGCAGGCGATGAAGGTGTACGCCGACTTCGGCTTCACCGACCTGGCGATCAAGCTGGCGCTGCGGCCGGACAAGCGCATCGGTTCCGACGAATTCTGGGATCGTACCGAGGAAATGCTGCGCCGCGCGCTGCGCGCCGCCGGCGTGGAATGGGAGGAATTGCCGGGCGAGGGTGCGTTCTACGCGCCCAAGATCGAGTACCACCTCAAGGACTCGATCGGCCGCGCCTGGCAGGTCGGCACCATGCAGGTCGACTTCATGATGCCCGAGCGCCTGGACGCCGAATACGTCGACGAGCACTCGCAGAAACGGCATCCAGTGATGCTGCACCGGGCCATCGTGGGCTCGATGGAGCGCTTCATCGGCATCCTGATCGAGCACCATGCCGGCCTGCTGCCGACCTGGCTGGCCCCGGTACAGGCGGTGGTGCTCAATATCACCGACGCGCAGGCCGATTACGTCCGTGAGGTGACGCAAGCCCTTGTCGACAAAGGTTTCCGGGTACAATCGGATTTGCGCAACGAGAAAGTCGGCTATAAAATCCGCGAACATACGCTGCAGAAGGTGCCTTATCTACTCGTGATCGGTGATCGCGAGCGGGAAACGGGTGCCGTTTCCGTGCGTACCCGTTCCGGCGAGGACCTGGGCAGCATGCCGCTGGCCAGCTTCGTCGAACGGCTGGAGACCGAAATCCGGCGTTGAGCGCCGGGCGGTCTGTCTCATTACTTCTTCTGGAGGATCGTGGTATCGCTACCACCGACAACAAGGGCAATCGTCGTAACCTGGAAATCCGCGTGCCGCGCGTGCGCGTGATTGGCGCTGACTCGGAACAGCTTGGCATCCTCAGCCGTGACGAGGCGCTCAGCCTGGCGCAGGAAGCAGGCATGGATCTGGTCGAGATCCAGCCGAACGGCGATCCGCCGGTCTGCCGCATCATGGATTACGGCAAGTTCAAGTTCGAAGCCCAGAAGAAGGCGCAGGCCGCCAAGAAGAAGCAGAAGCAGGTCGAGATCAAGGAAGTGAAGTTCCGCCCGGTGACGGACGTGGGCGACTACCAGATCAAGCTGCGCAACATGCTCCGCTTCCTGGAAGAGGGCGACAAGGTCAAGGTCACCATCCGCTTCCGCGGCCGCGAGATGTCGCACCAGGACCTGGGCCAGAACCTGGCCAAGAAGATCCAGGAAGACGTCGGCGAGAACGGCCAGGTCGAGTCGTTTCCGCGGCTGGAAGGGCGCCAGATGGTCATGATGATCGGCCCCAAGAAGAAATAAGCCGCCATCAGTGCGCCGGAGCCCGCTTGCGGGCGATGATCTTTCGCGTCGCATGAAAGCAGCTGCCCCATTGGGCTGCGCGACAAGTCCCGCACCCTCCCTCAATCCTCTCCCGCAGGGAGAGGAGGCCATGGTCAGCACTTTGTGCTGGCGTTGAGCTTTATGAACCCGTATGATTACGGGTTCGACCCGTCTGGATGGGTCGTGCACCGATCATGGCAGGACGGAAAGCGTGATCCACGGGATCACCGCCAGATCAGTCAGAAACCGGGACGCCCGCATCGGGCCGTTCCATACCAAGGAGCATTCCCATGCCCAAGATCAAGACCAACCGGGCGGCGGCGAAGCGTTTTCGCAAGACCGCGTCGGGCAAGATCAAGTGCGGCCACGCGTTCAAGTCGCACATCCTGACCAAGAAGTCGACCAAGCTGAAGCGTGGTCTCCGTGCACCGAACCACCTCAAGGCGTGCGACGCCCCGGGTGTGGCTCGCATGCTGCCGTACTTGTGAGGAGATAGACCATGGCTCGTGTAAAGCGTGGCGTTACCGCCCGTCGTCGTCACAAGAAGATCATCGGCCGCGCCAAGGGCTACTACAACGCCCGTCGCAAGGTCTTCCGCGTTGCCAACCAGGCCGTCATCAAGGCTGGCCAGTACGCCTACATCGGCCGCAAGCAGCGCAAGCGCCAGTTCCGTGCGCTGTGGATCGTCCGCATCAACGCCGCCGCGCGCATGTTCGGGCTGTCCTACAGCCGCCTGATCAACGGCCTCAGCAAGGCCGGCATCACCGTCGACCGCAAGGTCCTCGCTGATATCGCCGTGCACGACATCAAGGCGTTTGAAGTGATCGCCGAGAAAGCGAAGGCCGGTCTGGCGGCGTAGTTTGTGCGCTCATCCTTGATCGCGAAGATCAAGAGCGGCCATCCATGGCCGCACTCTTCAAAAGAGCGAACGTTCGCGGGGAGGAGGCCAACGCCTTCTCCCCGTTTTCGTTTCTGTGGGGTCCTCAAGTGGGAATCGTATCGATGGACGACCTGGACAGCCGCGCCGCGCAGGCGCTGGCCGATATCGACAAGGCCGACACGCTGGAGGCGCTCGATGCGCTGCGCGTCGGACTGCTGGGCAAGAATGGCATCGTCACCGCAGCGCTGAAGACGCTGGGTGCGCTGGCGCCGGATGAGCGCAAGGTGCGCGGTGCCGAAGTGAACAAGGTCAAGGATCGTCTCGCCGACGCGCTGGCCGCGCGCAAGCAGGTGCTGGAGCAGGTCGAACTCGATCGCCGCCTCGCTTCCGAGAAACTCGACATCAGCCTGCCGGGGCGCGATGGCGAGCGCGGTGGCATCCATCCGATCACCCGCGCGCTGGAGCGTATCGCGTCGATCTTCGCGCGGCTCGGCTACCAGCGCGCCGACGGCCCGGAGATCGAGGACGACTGGCACAACTTCGAGGCGCTGAACTTCCCGCCGCACCATCCGGCGCGCGCCATGCACGACACCTTCTACTTCGGCGACGGCCGCCTGCTGCGCACGCATACGTCGCCGGTGCAGATCCGCAGCATGGCTGGCCGCCAGCCGCCGATCCGCATCATCGCGCCGGGCAAGGTCTACCGCAGCGACTCGGACCAGACCCATTCGCCGATGTTCCACCAGATCGAAGGCCTGCTGGTCGACGAGACCTCCAGCTTCGCCGATCTCAAGGGCACGCTGGCAGAGTTCATCCGCGCGTTCTTCGAGCGCGATTTCGAGATGCGCTTTCGCCCCAGCTACTTCCCGTTCACCGAGCCTTCGGCCGAAGTGGATATCCGCTGGGATGCCGAGGATGGCTCCACCCGCTGGCTGGAAGTGCTGGGCTGCGGCATGGTCCATCCGAACGTGCTGAAGAACTGCGGCATCGACCCGGAGCGCCACACCGGCTTCGCCTTCGGCCTCGGTGTGGAACGCTTCGCCATGCTGCGCTACGGCGTTTCCGATTTGCGCGCGTTCTTCGAGAACGACCTGCGCTTCCTCAAGCAGTTCGCCTAACCGCGCCAGCAGGGACACGACACATGAAATTCTCCGAGAACTGGCTGCGCGAGCTGGTCGAGATCAAGGCCGATCGCGCCGAACTGGCCCATGCGCTGACCATGGCCGGGCTGGAAGTGGAAGAGCTCACGCCGCTGGGCGACGACCTGGCCGGCGTGGTGGTGGCCGAGATCATCGCTGCCGAAAAGCACCCGGAAGCGGATCGGCTGCAGGTATGCAAGGTGAACGCGGGGTCGGGCGAGCCGCTGCAGATCGTCTGCGGCGCGCCGAACGCGCGCGTGGGCATCAAGGTGCCACTGGCGGTGGTCGGTGCGAAGCTGCCCGGTGATATTTCCATCAAGGCGGCCAAGCTGCGCGGCGTGGAATCGTTCGGCATGCTGTGCTCGGCGAAGGAGCTGGGCATCGACGCCGACGCGTCCGGCCTGCTGGAACTACCGGTGGACGCTCCGGTCGGCCAGTCGCTGGCCGGCTACCTCGGCCTGCCCGACGCCAGCTTCGAGCTGAAGCTCACCCCGAACCGGCCCGACTGCCTCGGCCTGGTCGGACTGGCGCATGACGTGGCCGCACTGTTCGGCAGCGCGGTGAAAGTGCCGGTGCAGGCGGCAGCGCCGGTCACCGGCGCCGCGCGTCGCGGCATCCGGCTGGAAGCCGGCAAGGATGCGCCACGCTATCTCGGGCGCATCATCGAAGGCGTCGATCCGGCCGCACGCACGCCACTGTGGCTGGCCGAGCGCCTGCGCCGCGCCGGCCTGCGCCCGATCAGCGCGGTGGTCGACGTCACCAACTACGTGATGCTCGAACTGGGCCAGCCGCTGCATGCGTTCGACAACGACACGCTCGAGGGCGACATCGTGGTGCGCCACGCACGTGCCGGCGAGACGCTGAAGCTGCTCGACGGCAGCGAGGCGAAGCTCGACGACGGCTTCGTGTTGATCGCCGACGAGAAGAAGCCGCTCGCGGTCGCCGGCGTGATGGGCGGCTTCGACTCGCGCGTCACCGATGCCACGCACAACATCTTCCTGGAATCCGCGCACTTCGCGCCGGCCGCGATCATGGGCCGCGCACGCAAGCTGGGCCTGCACACCGATGCCTCGCACCGCTTCGAGCGAGGCGTCGACCCGGCGCTGCCGCGGCGCGCGCTGGAGCGCGCCACCGAACTGCTGCTGGCGATCGCCGGCGGCAAGGCCGGGCCGGTGCTGATGGCGGAGAACCTGGCCGACCTGCCGCTGCCGGCCACGGTGACCTTGCGCCGCTTGCGCCTGAAGCGCGTGCTCGGCGTGGACGTGGCGGATGCCGAAGTGGCGCGCATCTTCACCGCGCTGGGCATGCAGGTGGCAGCGACGGCCGAAGGCTGGCAGGTCACCGCGCCGAGCAGCCGCTTCGACATCGAGCGCGAGGAAGACCTGATCGAGGAAGTCGCGCGGATCTTCGGCTACGACAACATTCCCACCGCGACACCCGCCGGCGCGCTGACCCTGGCGATCGAGCCGGAGGCGCGCATCGGCGAGCTGGCGCTGCGCGAACAGCTCGCCGCACGCGGCTACCACGAGGCGGTGAATCTGTCCTTCGTGGCGGCCGACCTGCTGACGAGCTGGGGCTTCACCGAACGTCTGGTGCAGTTGGCCAATCCGCTGTCGGCCGATCTGGCGGTGATGCGGCCATCGCTGCTGCCGGGGTTGATCGAGGCGCTGCGCCACAACCGCGCGCGCCAGCAGGAGCGGGTGCGCCTGTTCGAGGTCGCGCGGGTATTTGGTGCAGGCGATCCGCCGGTGGAAACGCCGAGTCTGGCCATCGTCGCCTGCGGCCATGCCCGCGCCGAGCAATGGGGCGAGCCGGCGCGGACGCTGGATTTCCATGATCTCAAGGGCGACCTGGATGCCTTGATCGCCTGGGGCGGCGAACCGCAGCGCTGGTCGGTGCATGCCGATGGCCTGCCGGGCTGGCTGCACCCGGGGCGCGGCGCACGGGTGGTGCGCGATGGCGCGACCGTGGGCTACCTCGGTGCGCTGCATCCGCAATTGGCCAAGGCGCTGGACCTGGCCGCCGACGTGCACGTGCTGGAGCTGGCCCTGGAGCCGCTGCTGGCGCGCCGCCTGCCGCAGGCACGGGCGGTGCCAAGGTTCCCCGCGGTACGTCGCGACATCGCGGTGGACCTGCCGGAAACGGTCAGCTGGTCACAGATCGAGCAGACGGTTCGCCACACGCTGGGCGAGCGGCTGAAGGAATTGCGCCTGTTCGACCGTTACAGCGGCAAGGGAGTCGAAGCGGGCCGAAAAAGTCTCGCTATGGGCTTGATTTTACAGGACGCTTCACGCACGCTTACCGACGACGACGCGGACCGTTGCGTACGAGAAGCGCTAGCTGCGTTGGAGCAATCATGCAAGGCAAAGCTGCGAGGATGAGATGGCGCTGACCAAGGCGGAAATGGCCGAGCGGCTTTTCCTCGACGTGGGCCTCAACAAGCGTGAGGCGAAGGAATTCGTGGACGCCTACTTCGAGGTGGTCCGCGGAGCACTGGAAAGCGGCGAACAGGTGAAGTTGTCCGGTTTCGGCAATTTCGATCTGCGGTTGAAGAACCAGCGGCCAGGGCGCAACCCGAAAACCGGCGAGGAGATTCCGATCTCCGCCCGGCGCGTGGTGACGTTCCGACCGGGACAGAAACTCAAGGCAAGAGTCGAGGGCTATGCTGGATCAAGGGAATAACACCGAGCTGCCCGCCATCCCGGCCAAGCGCTACTTCACCATCGGTGAGGTCGGCGAGTTGTGCGGTGTGAAGCCCCACGTGCTGCGCTACTGGGAGCAGGAGTTCCCTGCGCTCAATCCGGTCAAGCGCCGCGGCAACCGCCGTTACTACCAGCGCCACGACGTGCTGATGATCCGCCAGATCCGCTCGCTGCTGTACGACGAGGGCTTCACCATCACCGGCGCGCGCGCGCGGCTGGAAGGCCCGCAGGCGCGGATGGAGGCGAGCATCTCGCACCAGATCGTGCGCCAGGTGCGGATGGAGCTGGAAGAAGTGCTGACCCTGCTGCGCCGCTGAAGGCTTCCGGACGCGCCGCACAAGCTGCTAGACTTGCCAGCTTGCCGTATGTCGGGGCGTAGCGCAGCCTGGTAGCGCATCTGCCTGGGGGGCAGAGGGTCGTCGGTTCGAATCCGGCCGCCCCGACCAATTCGGTGAAGCATCATGACGGCGCCGTTGGGCGCCGTTGTCGTTTCCACGTCGGACGTGCGTCCGCTCAGTACAACACGCGGCTGCGCAGCGTCCCGGGAATCGCCGCCAGCTTCGTCTTCAGTTCGCTGGCCTGGGCCTCGTCGGCGCTGACGTCGATCACCACGTAGCCCACTTCGCTGTCGGTCTGCAGGAACTGCGCATCGATGTTGATGTTGCCGGTCGAGAACAGTTCGTTGATGCGCGACAGCATGCCCGGCACGTTGCGGTGGATGTGCAGCAGGCGGCGGCTGTGCGGATGCTCGGGCAGGGCGACTTCGGGGAAATTCACCGCCGACAGGGTGGAACCGTTGTCGCTGTAGCGGACCAGCTTGCTGGCGACCTCGATGCCGATGTTGTCCTGCGCCTCCAGCGTGCTGCCGCCGACGTGCGGGGTCAGGATCACGTTGTCGCAGGCCGATCAGCGGCGAGACGAAGGGATCGTCGTTGCCCTTCGGTTCGAGCGGGAACACGTCGACCGCGGCGCCGGCCAGGTGGCCTGCGCGCAGCACCGCGGCCAGCGCGTCGATGTCCACCACGCTGCCACGCGAGGCATTGATCAGCATCGCGCCTGCGCGCATCTTCGCCAGTTGCTCGCGGCGGATCATCAACTGCGTCGCGGGGGTTTCCGGCACGTGCAGGGTGACCACGTCGGCGCGTTCCAGCAGTTCGTCCAGGCTCGGATACGGCGCGCGCATTGCCGAGCGACAGCTTGGTTTCGATGTCGTGGAAGATCACCTGCATGCCCAGGCTCTCGGCCAGCACGCCGACCTGGGTGCCGATGTGGCCGTAGCCGACGATGCCGAGCATCTTGTCGCGCGTCTCGTAGCTGCCGCTGGCCGACTTGGTCCAGCCGCCGCGATGGCATTGCGCATTCTTCTGCGGGATGCCGCGCAACAGCATGATCGCCTCGGCGATCACCAGCTCGGCCACGCTGCGGGTGTTGGAATAAGGCGCGTTGAACACCGGCACGCCGAGCTTGCGCGCCGCGCCCAGGTCCACCTGGTTGGTGCCGATGCAGAAGCAGCCGACCGCGATCAGCCGCTTGGCCTGCGCCAGCACTTCGGCGGTGAGCTGGGTGCGCGAGCGGATGCCGACGATGTGCGCGTCGCCGATGCGCCGCTTGAGCTCGTCCTCCGGCAACGATTTCGCATGCAGCTCGACCTGGCTGTAGCCGGCGCGGCGGAAGTTCTCGACCGCACTGGCACTGACGCCCTCCAGCAGCAATACCTTGATGTCCTGGCGGGGGTAGGAGGTCTGCATGCGTCGGTCCTGGCAGGGAATGGAGCGTTTACTATGCCAGAGCCGGCGACACATTGCGGCGCTGCAGCACTGGACGCGGCAGGATGCGGCTGGCAGGCTGTGGGGATGATCCCGGAGCCCAGCATGTCCGATCCCCGTCTTGCCGATTTGTCCCGCCGGTTGCCCGGGCTGCGCCTGCTCACCGCATCTGCCGACCTGGAGCATTACGGCCGCGACTGGACCCGCCGCTGGGACCCGGCGCCGCTGGCGATCGCGTTGCCGGCCAGCGCGGACGAGGTGCAGGCGATCGTGCGCTGGGCGAACGAACAGCGCGTGGCGATCGTGCCTTCCGGCGGCCGCACCGGCCTCTCCGGCGGCGCCGTGGCGGCCAACGGCGAGCTGGTGCTGAGCCTGGAGCGGATGAACCGGGTGCTGGATTTCAACGCGGTCGACCGCACGCTCACCGTGCAAGCCGGGATGATCCTGCAACACGTGCATGAAGCAGCCCGCCAGCACGGCCTGGTCTATCCGGTCGATTTCGCCGCGCGCGGCTCCTGCTCGATCGGCGGCAACATCGCCACCAATGCCGGTGGCATCCGGGTGATCCGCTACGGCAATACGCGCGAATGGATCGCCGGCCTGAAGGTGGTCGCCGGCAACGGCGAGTTGCTCGAACTCAACCGCGGCCTGGTCAAGAACTCCAGCGGCTACGACTTCCGCCAGCTGCTGGTCGGTTCGGAGGGGACGCTGGGCATCGTGGTCGAAGCCACGCTGAAGCTGACCGATCCGCCGCCGCCATCGCAGGTGATGCTGCTGGCGCTGCCGGACATGGATGCGCTGATGCAGGTGTTCGCGCTGTTCCATGCGCGGCTGGCGTTGCAGGCGTTCGAGTTCTTCACCGACCACGCGTTGCGGCACGTGCTGGCGCACGGCGCGCAGCGTGCGATCGACGGCGACTACCCGTACTACGTGGTGACCGAGTTCGATGCGGCCGACGAGCGGCAGCAGGAGGCGGCGCTCGCCGCGTTCGAGCAGGGCATGACCGAAGGCTGGATCGGCGACGGCGTGATCGCGCAGAGCGAGGCGCAGGCGGCCGCGCTGTGGCGGCTGCGCGAAGGCATCACCGAGAGCCTGGCGCCGCGGCGGCCGTACAAGAACGACGTGTCGGTGCGGATCAGCGCGGTGCCGGCGTTCCTGCACGAGATGCAGGCGCTGCTGGCGCGCGAGTACCCGCAGGCGGACGTGGTCTGGTTCGGACATATCGGCGACGGCAACCTGCACATCAACGTGTTGCGCCCGGAGGGTCTGGCCGAGGACGCGTTCATCGCCCAGTGCGAACACGTCACCAAGCTGCTGGCCGCGACTCTGCAGCGCCACGGCGGCAGCATCTCGGCCGAGCACGGCATCGGCCTGGTCAAGCGGGCATATCTGGAAAGCACCCGCAGCGCAGAGGAAATCGCGCTGATGCGCGGCGTGCGCAAGGTGTTCGATCCCAACGGCATCCTCAATCCCGGCAAGCTGTTCGTGGTCGATTGAAGGCCTGGAAGCCGCGCCCGTGCTAGGCTTGGCGGCTTGTCTGCTGGTCCGAAGGAGCCCTCATGCCGTCGTCGCCGCTGCGTTCGCTGTACCCCGAAATCGAACCGTTCGACAGCGGTTTCCTGCCGGTGTCCCCGCTGCATACGCTGTACTACGAGCAGAGCGGCAACCCGAACGGCAAGCCGGTGGTGTTCCTGCATGGCGGCCCGGGCGGCGGCACCAATGCGAAGTGCCGGCGCTTCTTCGACCCGGCGGTCTACCGCATCGTGTTGTTCGACCAGCGCGGCTGCGGCAAGTCCACGCCGCATGCGGAATTGACCGACAACACCACCTGGGATCTGGTCGCCGACATCGAGCGCGTGCGCGAGCATCTGGGCGTCGGCCGCTGGCAGGTGTTCGGCGGTTCGTGGGGTTCCACGCTGGCGCTGGCGTACGCGCAGAGGCACCCGGACAAGGTCAGCGAACTGGTGTTGCGCGGCATCTTCATGCTGCGCCGCCGGGAACTGGAGTGGTTCTACCAGAAAGGTTGCGACGCGCTGTATCCGGATGCGTGGGAGACCTATCTCAACGCGATCCCCGAGGTCGAACGCGGCGACCTGATGAGTGCCTACCACCGCCGGCTGACCAGTGCCGATGCGAAGACGCGTACCGACGCGGCGCGCGCCTGGTCGGTGTGGGAGGGCGCCACCAGCTTCCTGTGGCAGGACAAGTCGCACATCGAGTCCAGCGCCGAGGACGAGTTCGCGCTGGCGTTCGCGCGCATCGAGTGCCACTACTTCGTCAATGGCGGCTTCTTCGAACACGACGACCAGCTGCTGCGCGACGTCGAGCGCATCCGCAACATCCCTGCGGTGATCGTGCAGGGCCGCTACGACGTGGTCTGCCCGCTGCGCAGCGCGTGGGACCTGCATCGCGCCTGGCCCGAGGCCGATCTGCACATCGTGCAGGACGCCGGCCATTCCGCGTTCGAACCGGGCATCGTGCACGAACTGGTGGAGGCGACCGACCGCTTCGGTCGGTAAGCCCCGTCGCCATGGCGGGCCCGACATCAGTCGTTCGCCGGCAGCTGCTTGGTGCCGAAGATCTTGTCGCCGGCATCGCCGAGGCCGGGCAGGATGTAGCCGCGTTCGTTCAGGCGTTCGTCGATCGCGGCGGTGTAGATCTCGATGTCCGGATGTGTTGCCTCGACGCGCTCGAGGCCTTCCGGCGCGGCCACGAGAAACAGGCCCTTGATGCGCTTGCAGCCGGCCGCCTTGAGCATGTCGACGGTGGCGACCAGGGTGCCGGCGGTGGCCAGCATCGGATCGACGATCAGCGCGATGCGTTCGTCCATGCGGCCGGTGAGCTTCTCGTAGTAGGTCGTCGGCTTCAGCGTGTGCTCGTCGCGCTGCAGGCCGACCACGCTGACCTTGGCGGCGGGGATCAGGTCGAGCACGCCGGGCAGCATGCCCAGGCCGGCGCGCAGGATCGGCACGATGGTGATCTTCCGGCCCTTGATCCGGTGCACCTGCAGCGGCCCCGCCCAGCCCTCGATCTGCTCCTCGATGGTTTCCAGGTCCTTGGTGGCCTCGTAGGTGAGCAGGGCAGCGACCTCGGAGGCCAGTTCGCGGAACTCCTTGGTGCTGATGCCGGCGCGGCGCATCAGGCCGAGCTTGTGCTGGATCAGCGGGTGGCGCACTTCGACGATCTTCATGGACGGCTGTCTTTCAGGGCGGCGCAGGTGCGCGACAGTCGGGAGCTTAACGAAGCGGCCCCGCCGGCGCACGCAGGCGGGGCCGGTGCCGCAGGAGGTCTTACGGTGTGGCGGCTGCGTTGCCTTTCAGGCAACTGCTCATGAAGGTCTTGCGGTCCGCCCCCTTGAGCGCCTTCGCCTTGGCGTCGGCGTTGCAGGTCTTCATCTTGTCTTGCTGGGCCTGCTTGGCCGAGGGCGCCATGGCGGCGGGTGCGGCGGGTGCGGCCGGTGCAGCGGCCGCGGTGCCGTGGCCCTTCAGGCAGGAGCTCATGAAGGTTTTGCGCTCGGCACCCTTCTTGCCGGTCGCCTGCTTGTTGCAGTCGACCATGCGTTGTTGCTGGGCAGTGTGCGGCTTGGCCGTCGGCGCCGTGGTGGCCGCCGGGCTGGCCGCGAAGGCGGCGCCGGCGATGGCGAAGGTGGCGCTGATGGCGAGCATGCGTAGAGACAATGACATGGTGACTCCTCCCTGGATGACCGGCAGCTGCCGGCCTGCCCAGTCTAGGCAGGCGACGGCTGTCGGGGGAGTCGGCAATATCTTACGTATGCGAAGTATTCAGCTGCGGCGACGTGTCGTGCGCCGCCGCAGCCGGTGTGGGCCAAGCTCCGGTCAGGCGGCTTCGGCCTTGGCCTTGCGCGGGCCTTCCAGCAGCGCCTTGCGTACGTGCGACACGATCAGGTCGACTTCGGCGCTGGTGACCTTGAAGTGCGGGGTGAAGCGCAGCGAGTTGGTGCCGCCGTGGATCACGCCGACGCCGTGCTCGCGCATGTACTCCTCGGTGGAGTCGGCACCGTAGCACTTGTACTCCGGTGCCAGCTCGCAGGAGAACAGCAGGCCGGTGCCCTGCACCTTGGTGATCAGGCCGCCCAGTTCGTTCTTCAGCGCGTTGAGCTTGTCGACGAATTCCTTGCCGCGCTCGCGGATGTTGTTGCGCACTTCGTCGCTGAGCTCGCCCAGCGTGGCCAGGGCCACGTCCAGCGCG
The DNA here is from genome assembly GCA_963707225.1 of uncultured Gammaproteobacteria bacterium. Classification (GTDB taxonomy): domain Bacteria; phylum Pseudomonadota; class Gammaproteobacteria; order Xanthomonadales; family Rhodanobacteraceae; genus Rhodanobacter. Next base: position 28,499 of record CAVPQF010000099.1, on the reverse strand, counting down.
CGCGGATTGGCGGTCATGGTGTTGCCGTAGATGCCCTTGCGGTACAGCCCGGCGGCACGCTCGCTGACGGCCAGCACCGACAGCGGGTACTGGCCGGCGTTGAGCGCCTTGGAGAAGGTTTCCATGTCCGGCGGCGGCAGTTGCTCGAAGCCGGGGTAGTCGACGAACGACAGCACGCCGTGCGCGCGCAGGCCGGCCTGGATCGAGTCGACCAGCAGCAGGGTGCCGTGCGATTCGGTCAGCGCGCGGGCGGCCTTGTAGAACTCCGGCGTCACCGCGCGGCCGGGGTCGCCTTCGCCCATCACCGGCTCCAGGAACATCGCCTCGATGAACCAGCCGTGCTTGTCGGCGTCGGCGAACGCCGCTTCCAGCTGCGCCACGTCGTACGGCGCCACGGTGATCAGGGTGTTCTCGTGGCGGTAGCTGGCGAGGTTCTGCTGGTAGGTCTTGCGGCTGGAATCGGAGTACAGCGCCGGCGCTTCGGTGCGGCCGTGGAACGCGCCTTTCACCGCCAGGCGCTTGATCGTGCGGCCGGCGTAGCGAGCGCCGGCATCGGTCATCGCCTTGGCGTTGACGTCGGCGATGCGGCAGGCCAGCGAAACCGACTCGGAGCCGGAGTTGAGGCACAGGTAGCGCGCATACGGGCTGCCGCCGCGGCTGCGGCCCAGTTCCTTGTCCATGGCTGCGGTGAAGCGCAGTTGCGCCACGCTGGGCGACATCACGTTCGCCATCACCTGCGGGCGGGCCAGCGCGGCCAGGATCGCCGGGTCGTTGTGGCCGAAGCCGAGCATGCCGTAGCCGCCGTTGTCGTGCACCACGGCGCCCTTCAGGGTGACGATCCACGGGCCGCGCGCGGTGGCGGGCAGGTACGGGTTGATCGCGTCGTCGGGATAGAAGTTGACGAAGCCGGCCTGCACCCGGACGAGCTGTTCGGCTTCATCGAGCTTGAGGAAATCGCCCATGCCGGCCGCGCCCAGTTCCGCACGCAGTTCATGGTGGCGCGCCACGGCCTCGGCAATGGCCTGAACCAGCAACGGGTCGCTCGCCGCCATGCGCTCGATGCTGGCGTCGTCCAGACCGGTGGTCCGCGGCTTGCCGCCGAATTCGCGCAGTTCGCGCAGCTGGTTGATCACACCCATGATGAATCCTCCGTAGCTCCGCCGGGCGGCATGCCGTGCCGGGTGGCGGGATTGGTGAATGCGTGGCGGGAAGCGCGAAGCCGGCGCTTCCTCAACCTTTTCAGGCGTTTCACGCCGCTGGATCAGGCTTCCGCTGCGCCTTTATCCCTCACAGGATACCTTGCGGCGGCGATGGCCGTAACCCCGTGCCAGGGCCCTGGGTGACGGCTGTCATTCCGGATGGCTGACGCCGGCGACTGCCGGCCGTGGCACCCCACGCGCAGGATGCACGGCACGTACCGGAGGATTCCCATGCCACATTCCCGCGACTCCATTGCCCGCCTCGATGGCGCCATCAAGCGCTACGGCCGGCTCACCGCGCTGGACGGCGCCGACCTGCAACTGCACCGCGGCGAACTGCTGGCATTGCTCGGCCCGAATGGCGCCGGCAAGACCACCGCGATCGCCGTGCTGCTGGGCCTGATCCGGGCCGACGCCGGCAGCGTCGGATTGTTCGGCCAGGACCCGCAGCGGATCGGAGCGCGCCGCCGCATCGGCGTGATGCTGCAGAACGCCGAGCTGCCGCCCACGCTGCGGGTGGGCGAGCTGCTGCGGCTGACCGCCAGCTACTACCCGAACCCGCGCACGCTGCAGGAATCGGCCGAGCTGGCTGGTGTCACCGATCTGCTCAGGCGGCCCTACGCGAAACTCTCCGGCGGCCAGCAGCGGCGCGTGCAGTTCGCCCTGGCGCTGTGCGGCCGGCCCGAGCTGCTGTTCCTGGACGAACCGACCGTGGGCATGGACATCGAGGCCCGGCAGAAGCTGTGGGCGGCGATCCGCCACATGGTTGCCGAGGGCTGCTCGGTGCTGCTGACCACGCATTACCTGGAAGAGGCCGAGGCGCTGGCCGACCGCGTCTGCGTGATGTCGCGCGGACGGATGATCCACGAAGGCACCGTCGAGGAATTGCGTGCGAGGGTGGCGCTGAAGCGCGTGCGCTGCCTCAGCACGCTGCCGGCCGAGACGGTGCGCGACTGGCCCGAGGTCAGCGAAGTACATCGGGAAAACGAACGCCTGCACATCGGCACTGCCGAGGCCGAAGCCGTGGTACGCCGGCTGCTCGATGCCGACCTGCAACTGGGCGAACTGGAAGTGCAGCGCGCCGGCCTGGCCGAGGCCTTCACCGAACTCACCCGCGACGCCGACGAGGCCGCGGGCACCGACCAGCGCGAGGCCGCCTGACATGCAAACCGCCATTTCCGTCACCGCCACGGCACCCGCCATCGACATGCCGCGCCGCCGGGTACTCGGCGCCTATCTCGAAGAGGCGCGCAGCGAATGCCTGCGCTACATGCGCGCGCCCGGCTTCATGCTGCCTATCATGCTGTTCCCGGGCATGTTCTACCTGCTGTTCGGCGTGCTGATGGCGAAGTCCGGTGGCGCCGAGGCGGCGCGCTACCTGCTGGCCAGCTACGGCGTGTTCGGGGTGATGAGCCCGGGCCTGTTCGGCTTCGGCGTGTCGCTGGCGCTGGAGCGCGACGGTGGCCTGCTGACGTTCAAGCGCGCCTTGCCGATGCCGCCAGGCGCCTATCTGCTGGGCAAGATGCTGATGGCCATGGCCGCCGCCGGCGTGGTCATCCTGCTGCTGATGGCGATGGCCTTGTCGCTGGGACACGTGACGCTGCATCCGCTCCAGGCCATCGCCTTGCTGCTCACCGGCATGCTCGGCGTACTGCCGTTCTGCGCGCTGGGCATGTTCGTCGGCACCCTGATCAAGGGGCAGGGCGCGCCCGGCATGTTGCAACTGGTCTACCTGCCGATGTCGTTCCTGTCCGGGCTGTGGTTTCCGCTGCCGATGCTGCCGAAATTCCTGCAGCAGATTGCGCCGATGTGGCCGAGCTATCACCTGGACATGCTGGCGCTGGCGGCGGTGGGCATGAACAGCGGGCCGCTGGCGGGCCATGTGCTGGTGCTGGTCGGCTTTGCCGCGGTCTTTCTTCTGCTGGCGGCGCGGCGCCTGCGCCGGCATGGTTGAAGTAGCATGTTTCGCAGACTGCGTCCCGAGCGACAACTCACGCCATGATCCCCGCTTTCATCGCCCGATGGTTCGCGCCGACCCCCGACTCCGCGGTGGCCGGCGACCTGCGCCGGGGCAAGTCGCCGTGGGCCGACAGCGTGCACCTGCTGTGGTCGCTGTGGATCTTCATCACGCCGCTGTTCGATGGCGGCCTGCGTGGATACACCCTGACGTGGCTGCTGTGCACGCTCGGCTCGTACCCGGTGTTCCTGTTGCTGTTCGCCAGGCTGCGGCTGGCTCCGCGGCGAACGGCGTACCTCCATGCGTGGGGCATGGCGACGCTGTGTTTCGGCCTGCTGCGCTGGTATCCCAGCGGCCTCAGCTATTTCGTGTACGCCTGCGTGATGCTGGGCCATTGTGACATGCGGCGCTTCCGCAGCCATGTCATCCAGGTCCTGCTGCTCAACCTCATCTACGTGGGGCTGGCCTGGTGGATCGGTTACCCGCAGTCGATGCTGGTGATCATGCCGGCCACGGTGCTGATCATCTGCACCATCGTCACGGTCGAACAGATCCACCAGGAGAAGGACGCGGCCCTCAGCCTTTCGCACGACGAAGTGCGCCGGCTGGCCGCCACCGCGGAGCGCGAACGGATCGGCCGTGACCTGCATGACTTGCTGGGGCATACGCTGTCGCTGATCACGCTGAAGCTCGAACTCTCGCGCAAGCTGTTCGACCGCGACGTCGATGCGGCCAAGCGCGAAGTGGAGGAGGCCGAAAGGGTCGCGCGCCACGCGCTGGCCGAAGTCCGCAGCGCGGTCACCGGCATCCGCGCCACCGATCTGGCGGCCGAACTGGCGGCGGCGCGCCTGCTGCTGGAATCCTCCCGCATGCACCTGGAGTATGTTTCGCCGCCGCTCGACATGCCGGGCGAAATCGAACGCGGCCTGTCGCTGGTGCTGCGCGAGGCGGTCACCAATGTCGCGCGTCATGCCGATGCCAGCTGCGTGCATATCGAGCTGGTGCGGGAGCAGGCCGCCGTCCGCATGCAGATCAGCGACGATGGCCGTGGCGGCATCGCCGGCGACGGCGACGGCAACGGCATGAGCGGCATGCGCGAACGCGTGCGTGCCCTGGGTGGCAGCCTCAGCGTCGAGTCGCCGCGGGGGCGCGGCACGCGTCTGCGGGTGGTCGTGCCGGTGCCGGTGCTGCGCCTGGTGGAGGCGCCGCGGCAGCCGCCGGCAGCCACGCCATCGGTGCAGACCGTACCCGGATATCCTGCAGCTTGACCGGCGCGGCGCCGTCCTGCGCCAGCCTTCCTTTTTCGACGAGCAGGTGATGGCATGATTCGCGTATTGCTGGCCGAAGACCAGGCCATGGTGCGGGGGGCGCTCTCGGCCCTGCTCAAGCTTGAGTCCGATATCGAGGTACTCGGCTCGTCCGCAGACGGCGAATCGGCGTGGCGGGATATCCAAAGGCTCAAGCCCGACGTGCTGGTCACCGATATCGAGATGCCGGGCCTGACCGGACTGGAGCTGGCACAGCGCATCCAGCGCCAGGAACTGCCGATCAGGGTGGTCATCGTCACCACCTTCGCGCGCCCGGGATTCCTGCGCCGCGCCCTGGATGCCGGCGTGTCCGGTTACCTGCTGAAGGATGCGCCTGCCGAGAACCTCGCCGAGGCATTGCGCACGGTGCACCGCGGCGGCCGCGCGATCGATCCACAGCTGGCGCTGGAGGCGTGGTCCAAAGCCGATCCGCTGAACGACCGCGAGCGCCAGGTCCTGCGCCTGGCCGGCGAGGGGCAGTCGGCGGGCGATATTGCCGTGCAGTTGAATCTCTCGCATGGCACCGTACGCAATTATCTTTCCGAGGCCATCGGCAAGCTCGGTGTGGCCAATCGCATCGAGGCGTATCGCATGGCGCGGCAAAAGGGCTGGCTGTAGGCCTGCCGCGCGGGAACCGGTGCGCTGCGGGATAATGTCCCGTTTCCCGATGCCGGCGGCACCTGCCTTGAAGAAGTCCGATTTCGATTTTGAATTGCCGCCCGAGTTGATCGCGCAGGCCCCGCTGCCCGAACGTTCGGCCAGCCGCATGTTGCTGCTCGATGCGGCGGCGCAGTCGCGGCAGGACCGCATGTTCCGCGAGCTGCCGGATTTCCTGCGCCCCGGCGACCTGCTGGTGTTCAACGATACCCGCGTGCTGCCGGCGCGGCTGTACGGGCGCAAGGACACCGGTGGTGCGGTGGAGATCCTGATCGAGCGCGTTACCGGCGCGCACGAAGCCACCGTGCAATTGGGCGTCAGCAAGAAGCCGAAGGAGGGTGGTCGGATCGAGCTGGCCGACGGCAGCCATGCGCTGGTGCTGGGCCGCGACGAGGGCTTCTTCCGGCTGCGTTTCGAGGCGCCGGAGCCGCTGGAAAAGCTGCTGCTGAAGCTGGGCGAGATGCCGTTGCCGCCGTACATCGAGCGGCACGCCGACGCCAGCGACATGGAGCGCTACCAGACCGTGTTCGCGCGCGAGCCCGGCGCGGTGGCGGCGCCCACCGCCGGCCTGCACTTCGACGAGGCGATCCTGGCCAGGCTGCGCGAGCGCGGCGTCGAGTTCGGCTACGTCACCCTGCACGTCGGCGCCGGCACGTTCCAGCCGGTCCGCGTGGATGACCTGAAGGACCATCACATGCACCGCGAGTGGCTCAACGTCGGGGCGCACCTGATCGGGCAGATCCGCCGCACCCGCGCGAACGGCGGGCGCGTGTTCGCGGTCGGCACCACCGTGGTGCGCGCGCTGGAAAGCGCCAGCAAGAACGGCGAGCTGCATCCGTTCGCCGGCGAGACGCAGATCTTCATCTTCCCCGGCTACCGCTTCACCAGCATCGACGGCCTGCTCACCAACTTCCACCTGCCGCAGTCGACCCTGCTGATGCTGGTGTCCGCGCTGGCCGGGCGCGAGTTCATGCTCGATGCGTATCGCCACGCCGTGGAGCAGCGCTACCGCTTCTTCTCCTACGGCGACGCGATGCTGATCCTGCCGCGGGGCGGCTGAGCGGCGGCAGCGGTTAGACTTCAGCGGATGACTGCCATGAATTTCGACCTCCACGCCACCGACGGCGCCGCCCGCCGCGGCCGCCTCACCTTTGCCCGCGGCACGGTGGAGACGCCCGCGTTCATGCCGGTGGGCACGTACGGTTCGGTCAAGGCGATGACCCCGCGCGACGTCACCGAGACTGGCGCCGAGATCATCCTGGGCAACACGTTCCACCTGTTCCTGCGGCCGGGGCTGGAGATCGTCGGGCAGTTCGGCGGGCTGCACCGGTTCATCGGCTGGGACAAGCCGATCCTCACCGATTCGGGCGGTTTCCAGGTGTTCTCGCTGGCGCACAAGCGCAAGATCACCGAGGAAGGCGTGACGTTCGCCTCGCCGGTGGACGGCTCGAAGGTGTTCCTGTCGCCGGAAGTGTCGATGCGGATCCAGAAGACGCTGGATTCGGACATCGCGATGATCTTCGACGAGTGCACGCCGTATCCGGCCACCGAGAAGGTGGCGTCGGATTCGATGGAACTGTCGCTGCGCTGGGCCGGACGCTCGCGCCAGGCCTTTGGCGACATGAAGAATCCCAACGCGTTGTTCGGCATCGTGCAGGGCAGCGTGTACGAGAACCTGCGCCGGCGTTCGGCGGCGGGCCTGGTGGACATCGGTTTCGACGGCTATGCGGTGGGCGGCCTCGCCGTGGGCGAGCCGGAGGCCGAGCGCAACCGCACGCTGGACTTCACCGTGTCGCTGCTGCCGGCCGACAAGCCGCGCTACCTGATGGGTGTGGGGCGGCCGGAAGACATCGTCGAGGCGGTGCGCCGCGGCATCGACATGTTCGACTGCGTGATGCCCACGCGCAACGCGCGCAACGGCTTCCTGTTCACCGCCGCGGGCACGCTGCGCATCCGCAACGCGAAGTACGCCGCCGATACCGGCGTGATCGAGGAGGGCTGCGACTGCTACGCCTGCAGCCACGGTTTCAGCCGGGCCTACCTGCGCCACCTCGACCGTTGCAACGAGATTCTCGGCAGCCAGCTCGCCACCATGCACAACCTGCGCTACTACCAGCGCCTGATGGCCGGTCTGCGCCAGGCGATCGCCAGCCGCACGCTGGAGGCGTTCGTGGCGGAGTTCTACGCCCGCCGCCAGGGCGCCGTGGTTTCGTAGGGGTGCGAGCCGCCGGGGCCTTGCAACGGGCGCTGGCCGCCCTCAGCAGTGATCAGCCGGCCGGCTGTGGCGGTGCCAAGGGCACCGTGCACGGCCCGGGGGTGCATGGCATAATCGAGAATCTTTTATCAGGCGTTCGGCTGAAATCCCCGGCGGCGCCATAACTTGCGAGACAAGCCATGAGTTTTCCGATCTCTCCCGTGATCGCCCAGGCCGCTGCTCCGCAGCCCGCCGGCGGCGGCATGTCCATGATCATCATGATGGTGGTGCTGTTCGGCCTGATGTATTTCATGATGATCCGCCCGCAGATGAAGCGGCAGAAGGAGCATCGCGCGCTGATCGCCGGCCTGGCCAAGGGCGACGAGGTGGTCACCAACGGCGGCATCGCCGGGCGTGTGGAAGAGGTGGGCGAGACGTTCATCACGGTCGAGATCGCGGCCAACGTGAAGGTCAAGGTGCAGAAGGGTGCGGTCCAGCAGGTCCTGCCCAAGGGCTCGCTGAAGTCCGTCTGAGCACGGGTTCGCGGCACCGCACGGCAGCTTGCGGCGGTGCCCTCCCACTATTCCCGATTGTTGCTACCGCCGCGGCCTGCTGCCGCGGCTTTGATGGATGCAAGGCATGAGTGATTTTCCTCGCTGGAAGTACGCGCTGGTCGCGCTGGTGATGTTGTTCGGCATCATCTACGCGTTGCCGAATGCATTCCCGCCGGTGCCGGCCGTGCAGGTCACCGCCAACCGCGACGCGCCGCCGATCAACCAGGCGGTGCAGCAGAAGGTGGAGGCGGCGCTGACGGCGAAGAAGATCGCGGTCACCAATGTGTTCGTGGAAGGCGACCACCTGCTGGCGACCTTCGCCAACTCCGACGTGCAGAAGAGCGGCGCCGACGAGATCAAGGCGGCGCTGGGCGACGGCTACACCGTGGCGTTCAAGCTGCAGTCCAACGTGCCGGGCTGGCTGGGGGCGATCGGCGCCCGTTCGATGCCGCTGGGCCTGGACCTGCAGGGAGGCGTGCACTTCCTGATGCAGGTCGACCAGAAGGACGCGATCGAGAAGCAGGAAAACAGCTACGCGGACGATATCCGTTCCCTGCTGCGGGACAAGAACATCCGCTATGAGTCGGTCACGCGCAGCGCGGCAAGCGGCCAGGGCATCGCGGTGATCCTGCGTTCGGACGCCGACCGCAAGACCGCCTCCGACGCGATCGCCAACGAATACACCGACCTCAACGTGGCCGATGGCGCCAGCACCGGCGATCGCTTCGTGCTGAACGTGGTGATCAAGCCGGAAAAGCTGCGCGAGCTGTCGCGCAGCGCGATCACCCAGAACCTGGGCACGCTGCGCAACCGCATCAATGCGCTGGGCGTGTCCGAGCCGCTGATCCAGCAGCAGGGCGACAGCCGCATCGTGGTCGAGCTGGCCGGCGTGCAGGATCCGACCGAGGCGAAGAAGCTGATCGGCGCGGTCGCCACCCTGCAGTACCGCCCCGGCATCGGCCAGCCCGGCGATGCGCGCGCCGTGGAAGCGGCGCGTACCGGCAACATCCCGCCGGACGCGAACCTGTACTACATGCGCGGCGACAACCGGCCGGTGCTGGTGAGCAAGCAGATCATCGTGACCGGCAACCAGCTGGTGGACGCCTCGTCGGGCATCGACCAGCAGAGCGGCACGCCGAAGGTCGACGTCACCCTGAACGCGGCCGGCGCCAGGAAGATGGGCGACTTCACCAATGCCAACGTCGGCAAGCCGATGGCGGTGCTGTACGTCGAGCAGGTCTACGAGACCAAGGTGATCGACGGCAAGGAAGTGCGCGTGCCGAAGGTTACCGAGACGGTGATCAACGACGCCACCATCCAGAGCCCCTTCAGCAAGCAGTTCCAGACCACCGGCCTGGGCAGCGCGAAGGAAGCCTCCGACCTGGCCCTGCTGCTCAAGGGCGGCGCGCTGGCCGCGCCGATGGACATCGTCGCGGAAGGCGTGATCGGCGCCAGCCTCGGCCAGGACAACATCGACAAGGGCTTCAAGGCGGTGCTTCTGGGCCTGGCCCTGGTGCTGCTGGCGGCGGCGGTCTACTACAAGCTGTTCGGCCTGGTCGCGGATATCGCGCTGTTCTTCAACCTGGTGATCCTGGTGGCGGTGATGTCGCTGATCGGCGTCACCCTGACCATGCCGGGCGTGGCCGGCATCGTGCTGACCCTGGGCATGGCGATCGACGCGAACGTGCTGATCTGCGAACGCGTGCGTGAGGAATTGCGCAACGGTTCAAGCCCGCATGCCTCGATCCGCGCCGGTTACGAGAAGGCGTGGTCGACCATCCTCGACGCCAACGTCACCCACCTGATCGCCGCGCTGGCACTGACCACGATGGGCAGCGGTGCGATCAAGGGCTTCGGCGTGACCCTGATGATCGGCATCCTGACCTCGTTGTTCACCTCGGTGACGCTGACCCATGCGTTCACCGCGCTGATCCACGGCCACCGCAAGCTCAAGACGCTGTCGGTCTAAGGAATACCCATGGAAATTTTCAATCACGACAGCAACATCCACTTCCTGGGGATGCGCAAGTACACCATTGCCATCGCCATTTTCCTGATGGTCGCCTCGATCGGCCTGATCGCGGTAAAGGGTCTCAACTACGGCCTGGATTTCACCGGCGGCGTGTCGATGACCGTCGACTACGACCAGTCGGTGGAAATCTCGGACGTCCGCGCGGCGCTGGAAAAGGGCGGTCTGGATGGCGCGATGGTGCAGAGCCTCGGTGGCACCCGCGAGGTCTCCATCCGCATGCAGACCAAGGACGTGCGGGAAGCTGCCGATGCCAGTGGCAAGATCAACCTCGACCGGGTTGCCAGCAACGTAGCCAGGATCCTGCAGGCCTCGCGGCCGGACGCCAAGCTGAAAAACCCCGAGTTCATCAGTGCCGAGGTCGGTGCTGAACTGCGCAGCGACGGCACCGTGGCCGCGGTGTTCGTGATCCTCGGCATCATGGCCTACCTGTGGATTCGCTTCGAGCGCCGTTTCGCGATCGCCGCGGTGGCCACCGAAATCCATGACACGCTGGTGACGCTGGGCATCCTGGCGCTGGTGCAGCGCGAGTTCGACATGACCGTGCTGGCCTCGGTGCTGGCGGTGATCGGCTACTCGATCAACGACAAGGTGGTGGTGTTCGACCGCATCCGCGAGCTGTTCCGGCTGGCGCGCAAGGCCGAGCCGGAGGAGATCCTCAACCGCTCGATCAACAACACCTTGTCGCGAACCATCATCACCTCGCTGTTCACCGGCATCACCATGGGCGCGCTGTATTTCTTCGGCGGTACCGCGGTGCACGGTTTCGCCGTCACGATGCTGATCGGCATCGTGGTCGGCACGCTGTCCTCGATCTTCGTGGCCAGCCCGATCCTGCTGTGGCTGGGCGTGTCGAAGAAGGACCTGATGCCGGTCACCAGGGAAAACCCGGAACTGGCAAGAAGGCCATGAGTCATCATCGCCCGCAAAGCGGGCGATTCTGATGATCTCTTCCCCTGCAAGCAGGGGAAGGTGCCCAAAGGGCAGATGGGGTAACCCCCGAAAAAAAGGAGCGGCCCGGTTCACACCCGGCCGTTTTTCGTTCAGGTCATCCGCGCAGTTCCGCTTCCAGTTGTGCCAGTCGCTGCGGCGTACCCACGTCGGTCCACGCACCGCGGTAGTGGCTGCCGCTGATCGCGCCGTTCGCCATGGCCGCGCGCAACAGCGGCACGAGGCGGAAGCGTGGCGGCTGCATTTCCGTGCCGGCGGCGTTGCCGATCACCTCGCGCCAGCCCTGCAGCAACTCCTGCCGGTACACGCCGATCCCGCTGAAGGTCAGCCGCACATCGCCGTCGTCGTGCACGCTGCCCTGCGCATCCAGCGCGAAATCGCCCAGCGGATGCTGCGGCGGGTTGTCGACCAGCAGAAGGTGGGCAAGACCGGGAGGTTCGCCGGGCAAGGCGGCAAAATCGGCGTCGCACCAGATGTCGCCGTTGACCGCGATGAACGGCGCACTGCCCAGCAGCGATAACGCATTCAGCATGCCGCCGCCGGTTTCCAGCGGCGTCGGGCCTTCGTACGCGTAGCGGATGCGCAGGCCCCAGCGCGAGCCGTCGCCGAGCGTGTCGGGAAACTGCCCGGCCAGGTGCGAGGTGTTGATCACCACGTAATGCACGCCGGCCGCGGCGAGTTTCTCCAGGTGCCACACGATCAGCGGTTTGCCGACCACCGGCAGCAGCGGCTTGGGCGTGCGGTCGGTCAGCGGGCGCATGCGCTCGCCGAGGCCGGCGGCGAAGATCAACGCATGCCTCATGCGGCCACCGGCAGGCGCAGGTCGCGCGCGCCGACATGGCGCCGCAGCAGCGCCACGAAATCGGCCAGCTCGGGGTAGCGCCCGGCCACGTCGACCACGTACTCGTACACGCGCGGCAGGTCGTCGAGGTAGCCGTGCTTGCCGTCGCGGTAATACAGCCGGCAGAAGATGCCGAGCACCTTGATGTGGCGCTGCAGGCCGATCAGGTCGAACCAGCGCAGGAAGCGTTCGCGGTCGACGCCCGCGGCGATCAGCCGCGTGGCCTGCAGGCGCCGCCGATAGCTTTCGGCCCAGGCTTCCACGCGGGCACGATCCCACACGATGTAGCAGTCGCGCAGCAGCGAGGCGAGGTCGTAGGTGATCGGGCCGAGCAAGGCTCCCTGGAAATCGATAATGCCGGGGCTCAAGAGCCCCGGCGCGATGACGCCGGGGTTGTCTGTTTCGACGATCAGCAGGTTGCGGCTGTGGTAGTCGCGATGCACGAAGCAGCGCGGCTGCTCCAGCGCGCTTTTCAGCAGCACGGTGAACGCCGACTCCAGCACGTCCCATGCCTCGCACTCGGGCGTGTAGCCCAGATGCCGCTGCAGGAACCACTCCGGCATGATCTCCAGCTCGCGCTGCAGGAAGGCGTGGTCGTACGGCAGCATGCCGGCGACGTCCACGTCGCGCTGCATGCGCAGCAGGGCGTCCATCGCATCGCCGTACAGCGCGTCTGCCGTGTTGTCGTTCAGGGCGGGCAGGTACAACTGCGAGCCGAGGTCCTCGATCAGCAGGAAACCCTGCTCGAGGTCATGCGCCTGCACCGCCGGCACGTGCAGGCCGGCGGCGGACAGCCGGGCGCCGATTTCCAGCCATGGCCGCGGATCCTCCTGCGCCGGCGGCGAGTCCATCACCACCCAGCTGCGCCCGGCATGCCGGGTGCGCCAGTAGCTACGGAAACTGGCGTCGGCCGAGGCGGATTCCAGGGTCAGGCTGGCGTCGTCCAGCACGTGGCGGGTCCAGGCGAGGCGGGCGGCGGCGCGGTCGGAAATCGGGGGCATGGCAACCATGGGCAACGGGATGGCGCCAGCTTAGCGATCCGTCCGCCTCGTGACGAGGCGGTGGACAGTGTGGCGTTGACCGCGCGCCATCGAATCAGTACCATTTTAGTCCCGATTAAAGCCGCCAGCCCGAGCGCCCCCATGCTCCGCGTCAGCCGACTGACCGATTACGCTACCGTGGTGATGACCTGCATCGCCGCGCACCCGACCGAGGTGCTCAGCACGGTGCAGATCGCCGACGAGGCGCGGCTGGAGCTGCCCACGGTGAGCAAGCTGCTGAAAGCGCTCAGCCATGCCGCGCTGGTCGAGTCGTTCCGCGGCGTCAACGGCGGCTACCGGCTGGCCCGGCCGGCCAGCGAGATCTCGCTGGCCGAGATCGTCGAGGCGCTGGAAGGCCCGATCGGCATGACCGAGTGCAGCGTGGCCGAAGGCCAGTGCGACCGCGAGTCGCAATGCGGCGTGCGCGGCAGCTGGCAGCTGGTCAACGACGTGCTGGACAACGCGCTGCGCGCGGTCAGCCTGGCCGACATGCTCAAGCCGCAGCCGCGGCGGCCGTCGCGCAGGATCACCGCCGTGCCGCTGAGCGAGATCGCGATGCCGGCCAAGGCCCGCCAGGTGACTACCGAATGAACGAAACCATGGACAATCAGAGCAGCACCGCCGCCACGCTGCGCGACAACGCGGGCGTGGCCGAGGTCCTTGGCCGCAGCTACAGCGCCGGTTTCATCACCGAGATCGAGATGACCGGCCTGCCGCCGGGTCTGAACGAGGAAACCATCCGCGCGCTGTCCGCGATCAAGCACGAGCCCGAATGGATGACCGAGTGGCGGCTCGAAGCCTACCGGCACTGGCTGACCATGCCCAAGCCCGACTGGGCCAAGCTCAACATCGACCCGATCGACTACCAGGCGATCAGCTACTACGCCGCGCCAAAGGTTGCGCCGAAGTCGCTGGACGAAGTCGACCCCGTGCTGCTGGAAACCTACGAGAAGCTCGGCATCCCGCTGCACGAACGTGCCGCGCTGGCCGGCGTGGCGGTGGATGCGGTGTTCGATTCCGTCTCCGTCGGCACCACCTTCCGCAAGCAGCTGGCCGCGGCCGGCGTGCTGTTCTGCTCGATGAGCGAGGCGATCCGCGAATACCCGGACATCGTGCGGAAATACCTGGGCAGCGTGGTGCCCACCGGCGACAACTTCTTCGCCGCGCTGAACTCGGCGGTGTTCTCCGACGGCAGCTTCGTGTTCATCCCCAGGGGCGTGCGCTGCCCGATGGAGCTGAGCACCTACTTCCGCATCAACGCGCAAAACACCGGCCAGTTCGAACGCACCCTGATCGTGGCCGAGGAAGGCGCCCACGTTTCCTACCTCGAAGGCTGCACCGCGCCGAAGCGCGACGAGAACCAGCTGCACGCGGCGGTGGTCGAGCTGGTCGCGCTGGAAGGCGCGCAGATCAAGTATTCCACCGTGCAGAACTGGTATCCCGGCGACGAGAACGGCGTCGGCGGCATCTACAACTTCGTCACCAAGCGCGGCGACTGCCGCGGCGACGATTCGAAGATTTCGTGGACGCAGGTGGAGACCGGCTCGGCGATCACCTGGAAATACCCCAGCGTGGTGCTGCGCGGCGACCGCTCGGTAGGCGAGTTCTACTCGGTGGCGCTGACCCACCATTTCCAGCAGGCCGATACCGGCACCAAGATGATCCACCTCGGCAAGCACACCAAGTCGAAGATCGTCTCCAAGGGCATCAGCGCCGGGCGCAGCTCCAACAGCTACCGCGGCCTGGTGAAAATGGAGAAGGGCGCCGAGGGCGCGCGCAACTACACCCAGTGCGACAGCCTGCTGATCGGCAAGAAGTGCGGCGCGCACACCTTCCCGTACATGGAAGTGAAGAACCCCACCGCGATCGTCGAGCACGAGGCCACCACATCGAAGATCTCCGACGACCAGATGTTCTACTGCCGCTCGCGCGGCATCAGCGAAGAAGACGCCGTGTCGATGATCGTCGACGGTTTCTGCAGGCAGGTCTTCCGCGAACTGCCGATGGAGTTCGCGGTGGAAGCGAGGAAATTGCTTGAGGTGTCGCTGGAAGGCGCGGTGGGCTGACCTGCACCAGCAACGCATCGGAAGGCGTCATTCCCGCGAACGCGGGAACCCATTTTGACTTTGTCGCAAGAGTGCCCATGGATTCCCGTGTTCGCGGGAATGACGGCAGCCAAGGCAGTAAAAGGCACGAAACCATGCTGAAAATCGAAAACCTGCACGCCCGCGTCGAGGGCAAGGAAATCCTCAAGGGGCTCAGCCTCGAGGTGAACGCGGGCGAGGTGCACGCGATCATGGGACCGAACGGCGCCGGCAAGTCGACGCTGGGCAACGTGCTTTCCGGCCGCGACGGTTACGAGGTAACCGCCGGCACGGTGACCTACAACGGCATCGACCTGCTCGCGCTGGCGCCGGAGGAACGCGCTGCGGCCGGCGTGTTCCTGGCGTTCCAGTACCCGGTGGAGATTCCCGGCGTCAACAACACCTATTTCCTGCGCGCGGCCCTGAACGCGCAGCGCAAGGTGCGTGGCGAGAAGGAGCTCGATTCCATGCAGTTCCTCAAGCTGGTGCGCGAGAAGCTGAAGGTGATGCAGATCTCCGACGAGCTGCTGCATCGCGCGGTCAACGAGGGTTTCTCCGGCGGCGAGAAGAAGCGCAACGAGATCTTCCAGATGGCCGTGCTGGAGCCGCAGCTGGCGATCCTCGACGAGACCGATTCGGGCCTGGACATCGACGCGCTGAAGCAGGTCGCGCAGGGCGTCAACACGCTGCGCTCACCCGGGCGCGCGTTCCTGATGATCACCCACTACCAGCGCCTGCTCGATTACGTGGTGCCGGATTTCGTGCACGTGCTGGCCGACGGCCGCATCGTCGAGAGCGGCGACAAGTCGCTGGCGCTGAAGCTGGAAGAGCACGGCTATGTCGGCATCGGCACGAGCCATCCGGCGGGTCCGCAGCGGCCGGGAGCGGTGGCATGAGCCAGCCGGCTTCCCTGCCGTTGGTGGAGTCGCTGCTCGACGCCCCGCTGCCGGCCAGCGGCGTCGCCTGGCTGGATGCGGCGCGGCGCGAGCATCGCGCGGCGTTCGCCGCCAGCGGCCTGCCCGATACGCGGGTCGAAGCATGGAAGTACACCGCGCTGCGCGGACTCGGCCAGCGCAGCTTCGCCGCTGGCGATGCCGCGGCCGCAACGCGTGTCGTGGATGCGGCGATGTTCGCGTTGCCCGGCGTCGACGGGCCGCGGCTGGTCTTCGTCAACGGCGTGTTCCGCGCCGACCTGTCGGCAACCGATGCGCTGCCCGACGGGCTTTCGCTGCAGCCGCTGTCGCAGGCGCTGCGCGGCGATGCGGAGCCGCTGCGCTTCGCGCTGTCGCGGCCGGCCCTGGTCGGAGCCGTGCGCGAAGCCGCCGATGCGTTCGTGCGGATCAACGCCGCCAGCGCCGTCGACGGCGTGGTGCTGCGGGTCGCCGCCCACGCGAAGATCAGCGCACCGGTGCACCTGGTCTTCGTCGGTGCCGCCGCCGACGCCGAGCTGGCCTGGCATGCGCGCAACCTGATCGAGCTGGGCGAGGGCGCCTCGCTGAGCCTGGTCGAGCACTATGTGGGCAGCGGCGAGCAGGCCCAGCTGGCCACCCTGGTCAGCGACATCGTGTTGCGCGATGGCGCTCGGCTTCATCACGGCGTGCTGCAGAACGCCGCGCCCGGCGCCAACCTGATCCGCCGCAGCGGCCTGCGCCTGCACGCGCGCGCGCAGGCGCTGCTGCACGTGCTGGAACTGGGGGGCGCGCTGGTGCGGCACGACCTGCAGGCCGAGCTGGTCGGCGACGGGGCGCAGCTGCATACCCGCGGCGCGTTCATGCCGCACGGACGCCAGCACGTCGATACCCAGCTGGCGGTCCGCCACCAGGCGCTGAACACCACCTCCACGTCCAACTGGCGCGGCGTCGCCAACGACCGCGCGCGCGGCGTGTTCCGCGGCGCGATCGTGGTGGCTCCCGGCGCCGACGGCAGCGATGCCAGCCTCAACAACAAGAACCTGCTGCTGTCGCCGACCGCCGAGATCGACACCAAGCCGGAACTCGAGATCTACGCCGACGAAGTGAAGGCCGCGCATGGCGCCACCGTGGGCCAGCTCGACGAACGCTCGCTGTTCTACCTGCGTTCGCGCGGCATCCCGCTGGCCGAGGCCCGTGCGCTGCTGACCGCCGCGTTCTGCCGCGCGGTGCTGGACGACCTGCCGAACAAGGATTTGCGCGAACACCTGTCGGCCCTGCTGATCGCGCAACTGCCCGTGTGATCTCTTTTCTCCTCCCCCTGCTTGCAGGGGGAGGCTGGGAAGGGGTAAGGCTTTCGCCTTTCAGATCAAGGGCGAACCCCTCCCCAGCCCTCCCCTGCGAGCAGGGGAGGGAGCCACCTACGGAACCGTCAACGATGAATGCACAAGCCAGCACGCCTACCATCTTCGACGTCCAGCGCATCCGCGCGGATTTCCCGCTGCTGGCGCGCAGCGTGCACGACAAGCCGCTGGTCTATCTCGACAACGCCAACACCAGCCAGAAGCCGCTGTCGGTGATCGAGGCGGTGGACAGGCATTACCGCCAGCACAACGCGAACGTGGCGCGCGCGGTGCACCAGCTCGGCGAAGAGGCCACCGCCGCCTACGAAGGCGCGCGCGACAAGCTGGCGGGCTTCATCAACGCGCCGTCACGCAACGAGGTGATCCTCACCTCCGGCACCACCCAGGCGATCAACCTGGTCGCCTACAGCCATGCATTGCCGCAGCTCAAGGCCGGCGACAGCATCCTCACCACGGTGATGGAGCACCATGCCAACATCGTGCCGTGGCAGCTGGTGGCCGCGCGTAGCGGTGCCACCGTCAAGGCCGCGCCGATCGACCAGCGCGGCGAGCTGATCGTGGAGAAGTACGTCGAGATGCTGACGCCGGAGGTGAAACTGGCCTGCCTCACCCACGTCTCCAACGTGCTGGGCACGGTCAACCCGGTGCGCGAGATCGCGCGCGAATGCAGGAAGCGCGGCATCCCGCTGCTGGTCGACGGCTCGCAGGCGGTGCCGCACCGGCCGGTCGACGTGCAGGCGCTGGGCTGCGACTTCTACGCGCTCACCGGGCACAAGATGCTCGGCCCCACCGGCACCGGCGTGCTGTGGGCGAAGCGCGAGCATCTGGAGGCGATGCCGCCGTTCTTCGGCGGCGGCGAGATGATCCGCGAGGTGCGCTTCAGCGGCACCACGTTCGCCGCGCCGCCGCACAAGTTCGAGGCCGGCACGCCGAACATCGCCGGCTTCGTCGGGATATCGGCCGCGATCGACTACTACGCATCGGTGGGCTTCGCCGCGATCCACGCGTGGGAGCAGCAACTGCTGCACTACGCCACCGAACGCCTGCGCGAGGTTCCCGGCATCCGCATCTTCGGCGAGGCGGCGGAGAAGGAGCCGGTGATCTCGTTCCTGCTGGAAGGCGCGCAGGCCACCGACATGGCCACCCTGCTCGACCTGCAGGGAGTCGCCGTGCGTTCCGGTCACCACTGCGCGCATCCGTTGATGCAGTTCTACGGCGTGCCCGCCACGCTGCGCGCCTCGCTGGCGTTCTACAACACGCGCGAGGAGATCGACGCCTTCATCGTGGCCCTGCTCAAGGTGCGCAAGCTGCTGATGTGAAGGCGCCGGCGTCACCCGACCGCATCGCTCTTCCGGCGCCGGCAGGGCATCATGCTCCATGGCTTCCACCAGTGACCAACCCATGCTCGCCACGTTGCCCCGATTGCTTCGCATCCCCCTGGCGATGCTGCTGCTCGCCCTCAACATCCTGCTGCACGTCGCGCTGCTGTTCGCGTTCACCCTGGTCAAGGTGATCGTGCCGGTGCGTGCGGTGCGGCTGGCCTGTTCGCGTGTGCTGGTGGTGATCGCGGAGAGCTGGATCGGGGTCAACAACATCCTGTTCGGCGTGTTCACCCGCATCCGCTGGCGGGTGGAAGGGCTGGACGGCCTGCGCCGCGACGGCAACTACCTGGTGCTGTGCAACCACCAGAGCTGGGTGGACATCCCGGTGCTGCAGAAGGTGTTCAACCGGCGCATCCCGTTCCTGCGCTTCTTCCTGAAAAGTCAGCTGATCTGGGTGCCGTTGCTGGGGCCGGCGTGGTGGGCGCTGGATTTTCCCTTCATGAAACGCTACTCGAGGGAAACCCTGGCGAGGCACCCCGAGCTGCAGGGCAAGGACCGGGAGGCCACCCGCCGCGCCTGCGAGAAGTTCCGCCACATGCCGGTCTCGGTGATGAACTTTGTCGAAGGCACGCGCTTCACGCCGGCCAAGCACGATGCGCAGTCGTCGCCCTACCGCCACCTGCTGCGGCCGAAGGCCGGCGGCCTGGCGTTCGTGCTCGACGCGATGGGCGACGCGTTGCACGCGATCCTCGACGTCACCATCGTCTACCCGCAGGGCCGCCCCACGATGATGGACCTCATCGCCGGACGCGTGCGCGACATCCGCGTGCACGTGCGCGAGCTGCCGATCGACGCGTCACTCGTGGGCAGCTACGACGAAGACACGGCGTTTCGCGGGCGCGTCAAGCTGTGGGTGAATACGCTGTGGAGCGAGAAGGACGCCCGGGCCGAACGCATGCTGATGGCGGCCGATGCCGCACCGACTGGAGACTGATATGCGCATTCTTATCGTTGGCGCTGGCGCCACCGGTGGTTACTTCGGCGGTCGCCTGCTGCAGCACGGGCGCGACGTGACGTTCCTGGTGCGCGAAAAACGTGCGGCGCAGCTGGGACAGCATGGCCTGCTGATCCGCGGCGCCACCGGCGACGCCGACCTGCCGTCGCCGCCCACCGTGCTGGCGAGCGGGCTGCGTACTCCCTACGACCTGATCCTGCTGAGCTGCAAGGCGTATGGCCTGGAGCAGGCGATGGCCGACATTGCGCCGGCGGTGGGACCGCAGACCGCGATCCTGCCGCTGCTCAACGGCATGCGCCAGCTCGACCTGCTGGACGCGCGCTTCGGTGCGCGCCATGTGTTGGGCGGGCAGTGCGTGATCGCCGCCACGCTGGATGCGCAGGGCGCCGTGCGGCATCTCAACACGTCGCACAGCCTCACCTTCGGCGAGCGCGACGGCAGCGCGTCCGTGCGCATGCAGCAGATCACGCAGGCCCTTTCCGGTGCGGGCTTCGACGCGCGTCCCAGCAGCACGATCCTGCAGGACATGTGGGACAAGTGGATCTTCCTGGCCACGCTGGCCGGGATCACCTGCCTGATGCGCGGCTCGGTCGGCGATATCGTGGCCGCGCCCGGCGGCACCGCCGCGGCGCTCGACCTGCTGGAAGACTGCCGTGCCGTGGCGGAGCGTTCCGGCCACGCACCCGGCGAGCAGACCCTGCAACGCGCCCGCAGCGTGCTGACCGAGGCCGGTTCCACGCTGACCGCCTCGATGCTGCGCGACCTGCAGCACGGGCATCCGATCGAGGCCGATCATGTGCTTGGCGACATGCTGGCGCGCGCCGACCGGTCGCGCGACGAGCGCTCGCTGCTGGCCGTGGCCTACACCCATCTGAAGGTCTACGAGGCAAGCCGGACATCCCCGCCGGCGTGATGCGGGTGCATGAAGAAGCCGCGGCCCCGCTGGTGCCGAGCTTGCTGTCGCCTGCATGTTTCCATGGTAGTTGTCGGTGCCCAGGCGAGGTCGGACCAGTCGTGCCATTTGGCGGACTGGCCGATCCTCGGCACCAAGGTGGCCCAGTCCTGCTGCGCCGTGTCGAAGCTCACGCGCGGCGCGTCTGTTCCAGGTCGTGGTGGGCAAAACGGGCGAGGCCTTATGATTCGCTCATGACCGCACAACCTTCCCCCGTCTTCCGCGCGGCGACCCTTGCCGACGTTGATGCCATCGTGGCCCTGGTCGAGTCGGCCTATCGCGGCGAATCCGGCCTGCGCGGCTGGACCACCGAATCGCACCTGCTCGACGGCCAGCGCACCGACGCGGCCGACGTGCGCGCGCTGATCATCGAACGGCCCGACAGCCGCATGCTGCTGGCCGAGTCCGCAGGCCGGCTCAAGGCCAGCTGCCATGTCGAGCGCCAGGGCGACGTCGGCTACTTCGGCATGTTCGCCGTCGATCCGGCCGAGCAGGGCAGTGGCCTGGGCAAGCAGGTGCTGGCCGAGGCGGAACGGATCGCGCGCGAGGAGTGGCATTGCCGCGGCATGCGCATGACGGTGATCGTGCAGCGCGAGGAACTGATCGCCTGGTACGGCCGCCGCGGCTACCGGCGCACCGGCGAATACCAGCCGTTCCCGTACGGCGACGAGCGCTTCGGCATCCCCCGCCGCGACGACCTGCGCTTCGAGGTGCTGCTGAAGGACTTCGCCGGGGTCGCGGCATGAATGGCTGGGTCCGGGTCGGCACCCGCAGCGACTTTCTCCCCGGCGAGTACAAGGTGGTGTGGGACGGCGACACGCCGATCGCCGTGTACAACATCGACGGCGCGCTGTATGCGGTCGAGGACACCTGCACCCACGACGGCGGCGACCTGGCCGGCGGCGAGGTGTTCGGCTTCGAGGTGGAATGCCCGCGCCACGGCGCACGCTTCGACCTGCGCACCGGCGCGGTGACGAAACCGCCGGCGTACGAACCGATCGCCAGCTTCCCGGTACGCGAGGAAGACGGCGCGATCTGGACGCGCGACGATCGCTGAATTTCGTCGGGCTTCGCCGTAACGCCGATACGCGGCAGAAGGCTTTGTCGGTAGCGGGTGTCTGCCCTGCCGAAATCGCGTGTGGGCTCACAGGTGATACATGAACGCCAGTGATTCGGACAGCTGCGTGCGCGAGCCGTAGCGGTCGACCAGCGGACTGTCGGCGGCACCGCCGAGCAGGCGTCCGTAGACCAGCACCAGCGCCACGCCAGTGTGCTTGCTGGTGGGCATGAACAGGTCGTACTCCAGCGAGGCCAACTGGCTGCCGGCGCCGGGCTGCCACGCCGGCGCCGACAAGGCGCGCGCGGCTTGCGGGCTGATACCGAAGAAGCGGTTCATCGCCGGCGCGTTCATCGCCTGCCAGTGCAGCGCGACGGCCTGTTCGAGCAGGCCGGCCGGCGGCAGGTCCCATTCGGCATACAGCTCGAGATAGGCGCCGGCGCCGTTGATGTCGTGGCCGAGATTGCCGCCCACGTCGATCTGCCGGGTGAGCTGCCATTCCAGGTATCCGCCCAGGTTGATGCGCGGCGGCAGCGACGCGATTTTTCCGCGCAGGCTGCCGAGGTCGTCGCGCGAACGCCCCCACTGGTAATCGCCATGGATGCCGCCGTGCCACGCCGTGCCGCGGATCAGATCGATCCGCAGTCCGTCCAGCGTGGAGAAGCTGCCGCGACCGGGCAGTTCGATGTCGAGGTACGGTACCGGCTCGCTGTGCTGGTTCTTTGCGCCGGGCCAGCTGGGCATGCGCTGCATGCCGGCGCCGACGGCGAACACGGCAGGGTCGGTGGCCGCGATGCAGCCCAGCGGCCACAGCAGGCACGCTGCCAACAGCAGGCAAAGTTGCGACAGGGTGAGGCGACGGTTCGGCATGGAGCGGCAGCATAGGGGCTGCCGGCGTACTTCGGCGGACGACGCGACGCGTGCACTCAGCATCCGTTCGGAAAGGGGAAAGGGCGCCGAAAGACAGCTTTCCTACGCTGCGTCCCATCGTCATTCGAGCGTGCCATCGATGCCTGTTTCCGGCTGGACCATCCTGTGCGATTTCGACGGCACCATTTCCGTCGAGGACGTGATCGATTCGCTGCTCGACCGTTTCGGCCGCCCCGGCTGGGAAGTGCTGGAACAGGACTGGCGCGCCGGCCGGATCGGTTCGCGCGAATGCATGGCCGGGCAGGTCGACCTGCTGCAGGTGAGCCGCGCCGAACTCGATGCGCATCTGGCCGAGATGTGGATCGATCACGCGTTTCCGGGTTTCGTGGCGAAAGCGCGCGAGTTGGACGTGCCGATCCGCGTGGTCAGCGATGGCCTCGACTACGCGATCCAGAAAATTCTCGACCGCTACGGCTTGAACGACCTGCCGCTGGCGGCGAATCACCTGGCGCCCGGCACGCCGCCGAAGCAGTGGCAGTTGACTTCGCCGTTCCAGGCCGACGGTTGCCGCAGCGGCACCTGCAAGTGCGCTTGCGTGGCCCAGGCTTGCGCGGGCGGCGCGAAGACTCTGCTGATCGGCGATGGCGCATCGGATTTCTGCGCCGCCGACCGCGTCGACTTCGTGTTCGCCAAGCATCGCCTGATCGAGCATTGCCGCGCCGCCGGCATTCCCTACGTGCCGATCACCGGCTTCGAGGACGCGCTCGAGTTCCTGCCGCAGCTGCTCGACGGCAGCCTGTTCGAACGTCCCTCCGTGCCTGCGCTGGCGACGTCGGCCTGACCGGCGCCGGCCTGCGCGATCTCTCCCCCACACTCCCCCGACCCCGGACTTCCGATGAATGTTTTCGACAAGAACGCTTCCGTGGTGATCGACGACGCCCAGCTGCTCGCCGACGAGGCGAAGTACAGCTCGTTCGGCGACACCGTGCACTACGTGGACCCGCCGAAGATCTTCCGCACCTGCGAAGGCAGCTACATGTACGACACGGCCGGCGTGCCGTTCCTCGACCTGCAGATGTGGTACTCGGCGGTCAACTTCGGCTACGGCAACAAGCGCCTCAACAACGTGCTGAAGCACCAGATCGACTTGCTGCCGCAGGTGGCCAGCCAGTACCTGCACCCCACCCGCATCGAGCTGGCCAAGACGGTGGCGCTGGACGCGAAGGGCAAGTTCGGCCTGGACGGCCGCGTGCACTTCAACGTGGGCGGCGCGCAGGCGATCGAGGATTCGCTGAAGATCGTGCGCAACGCGCGCAACGGCAAGAGTCTGATGTTCGCCTTCGAGGGCGGCTACCACGGCCGCACGCTGGGCGCCTCGTCGATCACCTCCAGCTACCGCTACCGCCGCCGCTTCGGCCACTTCGGCGAACGCGCGATGTTCATCCCGTTCCCGTATCCGTTCCGCCGCCCGAGGGGCATGACTCCCGAAGAGTATTCCGACGACTGCGTGCGCCACTTCGCGCGCCTGTTCGAGACCGAATACAACGGCGTGTGGGACCCGAAGGTGAACCAGGCCGAGTACGCCGCGTTCTACGTCGAGCCGATCCAGGGTACTGGCGGCTACGTGATCCCGCCGATGAATTTCTTCAAGGACCTGAAGAAGGTGCTCGACCAGTACGGCATCCTGCTGGTGGTCGACGAGATCCAGATGGGCTTCTGGCGCACCGGCAAGCTGTGGTCGATCGAGCATTTCGGGGTGACGCCGGACGTGCTGGTATTCGGCAAGGCACTGACCAACGGCCTCAATCCGCTGTCCGGCCTGTGGGCGCGCGAAGAGCTGATCAATCCGACGATCTTCCCGCCAGGCTCGACCCATTCAACCTTCAACTCCAACCCGCTGGGCACCGCACTGGGCCTGGAAGTGATCAGGATGGGCTACGAACTGGACTACGAGGCCAGCGTGCCGAAGAAGGGTGCGCACTTCCTCGAAGGCCTGCGCGACCTGCAAAAGCGGCACAAGGAAATCGGCGACGTCGATGGCCTCGGCCTGGCGCTGCGTGCGGAGATCTGCACTGCTGACGGCTTCACGCCGAACAAGGCGCTGCTGGACAGGATGGTCGACATCGGCCTGGCCGGCGATCTCGAGCACAACGGCAGCAAGATCGGCCTCGTGCTCGACGTGGGCGGCTGGTACAAGAACGTGATCACGTTCGCGCCGTCGCTGGAGATCACCCATGAGGAGATCGACCTGGCGATCGCGCTGCTGGACCAGCTGCTGACCAAGGCCAAGAAGGCGTGATGCGGATTGCAGGTGGGCCACGTACGACCGGAACCCGGTGGATCGCCACCGGGTTCCTCCGTTTCGGGCCAACCGGGGCTTCAGGAAGCGCGCTTGATCGCCAGCACCGCGTTGAGTCCGCCGAACGCGAACGAGTTGCTCAATGCGGCGCGCACCGGCATCGACCGGCCGACATTCGGCACGTAGTCCAGGTCGCAGGCCGGATCGACCTGGTCGAGATGGGCGGTGGGCGGCACCACGCTGTCGCGCAGCGCACCGATCACCGCCACCAGCTCCAGCGCGCCGGAAGCGCCCAGTGCGTGGCCGTGCATCGACTTGGTCGAGGATACCGCGAGGCGTTCGGCGTGCGCGCCGAAGGCGAGCCGGATGGCGCGGGTCTCGGTGACGTCGTTGGCCTGGGTGCCGGTGCCGTGGGCGTTGACGTAGTCGACGTCCTGCGGCGCGAGTCCGGCATCGTCCAGCGCCTGCCGCATCGCGGCGGCGGCGCCGTCGGCGCTGGGCATCACGATGTCGGTGGCGTCGGCGCTCATGCCGCTGCCGGCCAGCTCGGCAAGAATCGTTGCGCCGCGCGCCTGCGCGCGTTCCATGGATTCCAGCACGAAGATGCCGGCGCCTTCGCCGAGCACCAGGCCGCGCCGGTTCGCACTGAACGGACGGCAGGTGTCGTCGGCCAGCACGCGCATGGCTTCCCAGGCGCGCAGCGCACCGTAGGTGAGGCAGGCTTCGGTGCCGCCGGTAATGGCGACGTCGGCGAGGCCCCAGCGGATCATCTGCGCCGCCTGGATGATCGCGTGGTTGGCCGAGGCGCAGGCGCTGGCCACGGCGAAGGTGGGGCCGCGCAGGCCCCAGGCGATGCTGATGTGGCTGGCCGAGGCGTTCGTCATCAGCCGCACGATGGTCAGCGGATGCGCGCGGGCGGCATTGTCCCCGTACAGGCGCCGGCTCTGTTCGTCCTGGGTGGTTTCGCCGCCCACGCCGGTGCCGACGATCACCGCGGTGCGCAGGCCGAGCTGATCCTGGCGGAAGTCCAGTCCGGATTGCGCGACGGCCTCACGTGCGGCATGCAGCACGAATTCCGAAGTGCGGTCGAGCATCGGCAGCGTACGTTCGTCGATGTTCGCCGCCGGGTCGAAGCTGTCGGGTACCTGTGCGGCGACCTTCACGCGCAACCGCCCGGCATCGGGGTGGCGCAGCGGGCCGATCGCGCTGCGGCCTTCGCGCAGGCCCTGCCACAGGGCCTCGGCACCGACGCCGAACGGGCTGATCGCGCCCATGCCGGTGATCGCCACACGGCGCGAGGCGGGGTTTTGCATCACTTCGATCCCTCGCCGGCGGCGGCCTTGTCGGCCAGCGCCTTCTGCACCGCATCGACCAGGTTCTGCGCGGAGTCGCTGTCGAAGTTGGCGCCCTGCTGGTCGGGGAAATTGATGTTGAAGTGTTCCTCGATGTCGAAGATCAACTCGATCGCCTCCAGCGAGGCCACGCCCAGATCCTTCAGGGTGGATTCGGGCTTCACGTTGGCCACGTCGGTCTTGGCCTGCTTGGCGATGATCTCGAACACTTGCTGCTGGATGGTGTCGTTCATGGCGGAGAGATCCCTGGCGGCTGGCGGCAATGTCATGTCCCATGCAGTCTAGACAGGCTGGCTTACGCATGCCTTTCATCGCGCAACTCGAACCCGATGCCCTGCTCGATGCTTTCATGGAGCATCCGCCGGTGGGCTTTTCGGTCGGCCATTCGGCGCAGGGCATGCCGGTGTTCGTGGCGCCGTTCGACCTGCTGACCACGGCCGACGATGCGCTGCGCCGGCGCATGGCTGGCCTGCCGGGCTATCGCCGTTGGGGCCGCCTGCTGCGCTGGCGCACGCGCTTCGCCGGCACCACCGTGTCCGAGTACGCGCCCTTGCCGTCTGTGGTGACACCCACTGCCCTGGTGCAGGGATTGAAGGCGGTGTACGGGCGTGAATGCCGGCTGCTGATCGTGAAGGACATCGTCCGGGATTCGCCACTGTTGGGCGACGCCGACAATGCGTACGCGCGTGCCTTCGCCGGCGCCTGCGAGGCGGCCGGCTTCGTGCTGCTGGAGGGCCAGGCGCTGGCGTGGGTGCCGATCGACTTCGGCTCGAACGACGAGTACCTTGCGCGGCTGTCGTCCGGTCGGCGCAAAAACATCCGGCGCAAGCTGCGCTCGCTGGCCGATCTGCAGATCGAGGCGGTGCCGACCGGCGACGCGCGTTTCCACGACGAGGCGACGCTCGACGCGTTCCATGCGCTGTTCGACAACGTGTACGTGCAAAGCGAGGTCCATTTCGACCGGCCAGTCGCGGCGTTCTTCCGCGCCGTGCTGCAGGAGGGCGATAGCGGCGGTGTGGTGTTCGTCTATCGCCATGCCGGTCGGATGATCGGCTGGAATCTCTGCTACGAGTACGCTGGCAAGCTGGTCGACAAGTACGTCGGCTTCGCCTACCCGCAGGCGCGCGAGCACAACCTGTACTTCGTCAGCTGGATGCACAATCTCGACTACGCGCGTCGGCGTGGTCTCAGCCACTATGTGGCCGGCTGGACCGATCCCGAAGTGAAAGCCTTTCTCGGCGCGCGCATGACCTTCACCCGCCACGCGGTGTATGCACGTAATCCCTTGCTGCGGGCGCTGTTGCGCCGCCTGGGCAGCCGTTTCGAAAGCGATCGCAGCTGGCAGGCAGCCACGGAGGCCAACGATGAGTAACCTGGCCCATCGCCCGGTCGTACTCGACATCGACCGCTCGGTCGGGCCGCTGCCGAACCGCCTGGTGCTGCCGCTGGAACACTGGCAGGAATCGATCCGCTTCGGCTGTTCGCTGGCGACCATCCGCCGTTTCGGCGCGATGCTCGACGAACTGCTGCCTGCCGACTACGGCACCGTCTTCACCGGCAGCGGCGACTTCCACCACCTCAGCTGGCCGCTGATCGCGCGCCTGCAGACGCAGGCGCCGTTCCAGGTCGTGGTGCTGGACAACCACCCGGACAACATGCGTTTTCCGTTCGGCGTGCATTGTGGCTCGTGGGTGCGCCGGGTGGCGATGCTGCCGCAGGTCAGCCATGTGCACGTGCTCGGCATCACTTCGTCCGACATCGGTAGCGGCCACGCATGGGAGAACTACCTGACGCCGCTGCGGCGCGGCAAGCTGAGCTACTGGAGCATCGGCGTGGACACCGGCTGGTCGCGCCGGGTCGGTCTGGCGCGTGCCTTCCACAGCTTCGACACGCCGGCGGCGATGGTCGACGCCTTCGTGGAGTCGCAGCGCGCGCAGGCCGCGCCAAGCTACCTGTCGATCGACAAGGACGTGTTCGCCCCCGTCGTGGCGCACACCAACTGGGATCAGGGCCGGCTGCTGACCGGGCACGCCCTGGAACTGATCGGCAGCCTGCGCCACGGGCTGGTCGGCAGCGACATCAACGGCGAGGTGTCGCACTACCGCTACCGCAGTTGGTGGAAGCGCCGGCTGTCCGCGCTGGATGCGCAACCGGACATCGATCCGGCGCAGTTGAACGACTGGCAGGCGCAGCAGCACGCGCTGAACCTGCAGCTTCTGGCCGCCATCGCGCGGCGCTCCGCTTGAGCTCAGCGCAGTACGGCCTCCAGCGCACCGCAGACTGCCTCGAAATCCACGTCGGTCATCCACGGGCTGTTGCCGATGGTGAGGCTGCGTGCGGCGAAATCACGGGCGTGGGGCACATCCCGTGCGGGCACGATGCCGGCGAGGTAGGCGTAGTCGGGCAGGGCGTGGATGAACAGGCGGCTGACGCCGTAGCCGGATGACCAAAGCAGGTCCAGCGCGGCATCGCGGTGCTTTTGATCGGGCAGCAGCAGCAGTAAAAACGGCCAGGTGCCGTGTGCGCCGGCGGGATCGTCGAGCAGCT
>CAVPQF010000098.1:0-20617 GCA_963707225.1 uncultured Gammaproteobacteria bacterium | reverse complement strand
TGTTTTGTGCCTGGTTCCGTCGCGTATTGCTAGCGCATCCTGCCCGCTCCGGCACAAGTCCAAGGAAAAACCTGCTTTGAACATCGGCAACCTACTCGACCTGCTCAAGCTGCGCCGCCTGCGTGCCTTCCGCCGCCGTCGCGCCGCCGCGCGCACGCGGCCGGAGCAGGAGCCGGCACTGCGCGCGGAGCTGCTCAGCACCGAACAGATGGAACGGCATGGCCGCGCCCTGGCCGCCCAGCACCGGCTCAGCCCGCAGGTCAGCATGGATTCGCTGCTGGCACGGCTGGACGACAACGAGGCGGTGCTGACCCATGCCTGCGAACAGCTGACCAACGCCACCCGCATGCGCCGGCGCATCACCCCCGCCGGCGAATGGCTGCTGGACAATTTCTACCTGGTCGAGGAACAGATCCGGATCGCCCGCCGCCACCTGCCCAAGGGCTACAGCCGCGAACTGCCGCGCCTGGCCGGCGGCCCGTCGGCCGGCCTGCCGCGGGTCTACGACATCGCGCTGGAAATCATCTCGCACGGCGACGGCCGGGTCGACACGCACAACCTGCTGCGCTTCATCGGCGCCTACCAGGAAGTGACCCCGCTGCGGCTGGGCGAACTGTGGGCGATCCCGATCATGCTGCGGCTGGCCCTGATCGAGAACCTGCGCCGGGTCGCCGCACGGGTGATGGCGGACTGGCGCTACCGCACCAAGGCCGTGCGCTGGGCCGATGCGGTGACCGCCACCGCCGAGCGCGACCCGAACTCGGTGGTGCTGGTGGTCGCCGACATGGCGCGCTCGGGCCCGCCGATGAACGGCCCGTTCGTGGCCGAGATGGCGCGCCGGCTGCAGGGCCATAGCCCGGCGCTGGCGCTGCCGCTGAGCTGGATCGAGCAGCGCCTGGCCGCGTCGGGGCAAAGCATCGAGCACCTGGTGCAGCTCGAGGCGCAGCAGCAGGCCGCCAACCAGGTCACGATCGGCAACAGCATCGGCAGCCTGCGCACGCTGTCGGCGATCGACTGGCGCGACTTCGTCGAGCACTGCAGCCTGGTCGAGCACTGCCTGCGCGAGGACCCGGCCGGCGTCTACGCGGCGATGGATTTCGCCACCCGCGACCGCTATCGCCACGCGGTGGAATCGATGGCGCGCCGGCACCGGCTGAGCGAGCTGCAGGTGGCCGAGGCGGCGATCGCGCTGAGCCAGGCCAAGGCACCCACGGACAGCACCGCGCCACCGCCGCAGCATGTCGGCTACTACCTGATCGACCGCGGCCGGCCCCGGCTGGAACAGCAGCTGGGCATCCGCCCGCCGCTGCGCGAGACGCTGCGCCGCGGCTTCGACCGCGCACCGCTGCCGATCTACCTGGGCCTGCTGGCGCTGCTCACGTTCGCGTTCGCGCAACCGCTGGTCGCCGCCGCCGCGCACGAGGGACTGTCGCCGTGGGCGCTGCTCGCGCTGGCGATTCCCGCCGCCATCCTGGCCAGCCAGCTGGGGCTGAGCCTGCTCAACTGGATCGCCACCCTGTCGATCGCGCCGCGGCGGCTGCCGCGCATGGATTACTCGCAGGGCATCCCGGCCAGCGCGCGCACCCTGGTGGCGATTCCCAGCCTGTTCGCCAGCGCGCAGGACGTCGACGAACTGGCCGAGTCGCTGGAGGTGCGCTTCCTCGGCAACCGCGACGATCACCTGCACTTCGCCCTGCTCACCGATTTCGCCGACGCGGACCGCGAGACCCTGCCTGACGACGAGGCGCTGCTGCGGCGGGCGCAACGGCGCATCGAGGCACTCAACGAGCGCTACGCCGACGGCAGGGCCGACCGCTTCTTCCTGTTCCACCGCCCGCGCCGCTGGAACGCGGGCGAGCACTGCTGGATGGGCCACGAGCGCAAGCGCGGCAAGCTGGCCGACCTCAATGCGCTGCTGCGCGGCAACGCGCACGACCGCTTCATGCTGATCGTGGGTGACATCGCGGCGCCGGGCCCGGTGCAGTACGTGATCACCCTGGACACCGACACCGAGCTGCCGCGCGACGCGGCGCAGGCCTTCGTCGGCACCATCGACCACCCGCTCAACCGCGCCGTGTACGATCCCGAGCGGCGCCGCGTGGTCAGCGGCTACGCGATCCTGCAACCGCGCGTCGGCATCAGCCTGCCCAGCACCGCACGTTCGCGCTACGCGCAGCTGTACGGCAGCGATGCCGGCATCGACCCGTACACGCAGATGGTTTCGGACGTCTACCAGGACGTGTTCGGCGAAGGCTCGTTCATCGGCAAGGGCATCTACGCGGTCGACCCGTTCGAGCGCACGCTGGACGGGCGCTTCCCGGAAAACCGCATCCTCAGCCACGACCTGGTCGAAGGCTGCCATGCGCGCTCGGGCCTGCTCAGCGACGTGCAGCTGTTCGAGACCTACCCGGCCCGTTACGGCGCCGACGTGAAGCGCCGGCATCGCTGGATCCGCGGCGACTGGCAGCTGCTGCCGTGGCTGCTGCCGTGGGCGCCGACCGCGCACGCCGGCTGGCGCCGCAACGCGCTGACCGCCTTGTCGCGCTGGAAGATCCTCGACAACCTGCGCCGCAGCCTGGTGCCGGTGGCGGTGCTGGCGCTGCTGGTCACCGGCTGGCTGCTGATTTCGCCGGTGTTCTCGTGGACCGTCGCCGTGCTGTCGATGGTGCTGGTGCCGCCGCTGCTGTCGGCCCTGCTGGACCTCGTGCAGAAGCCGCGCGAGGTGCAGCTCGACCAGCACCTGCGCGCCGGCTTCCAGGCCGGCATGCAGCACCTGGCGCGCATGGCGCTCGGGCTGGCGTGGCTGCCGCACGAGGCGCAGTACCACCTCGATGCGATCGTGCGCACGCTGTGGCGCATGGCGATCAGCCAGCGCCACCTGCTGCAGTGGCAGACCTCCAGCGAGGTCGAGCGGCGCAGCGACAACGCGCCGGCCGCGTTGTGGCGGCTGATGTGGATCGGCCCGCTGCTGGCCGTGCTGCTGGGCGTGGCGCTGGCGTGGCAGCGGCCGCAGGCGTTGTGGCTGGCGCTGCCGTTGCTGCTGCTGTGGCTGGCCTCGCCCGCGATCGCGTGGTGGATCAGCCAGCCGCGCACGGCCGACGCGTTCGCGCCGAATGCGGCGCAGCAGCGCTTCCTGCGCACGCTGGCGCGGCAGACCTGGGCCTTCTTCGACGTCCACGTCGGCGCCGCCGACCACTGGCTGCCGCCGGACAACCTGCAGGAGCAGCCCGGCCCGGCGATCGCCCATCGCACCTCGCCCACCAACATCGGCATGGCGCTGCTGGCGAACCTGGCCGCGCACGACTTCGGTTTCCTCAGCGGCGGCCGCCTGCTCGAACGCACACGCCTGACCCTGGCCACCATGCAGCGGCTGCCGCGCCACCGCAGCCACTTCTACAACTGGTACGACACGCAGAGCCTGCAGCCGCTGACGCCGCTGTACGTCTCGGCGGTGGACAGCGGCAACCTGGCCGGTCACCTGCTCACCCTGCGCCCGGGGCTGCTGGCGCTGCCCGACGAGCCGGTGTTCCAGCCGCGCGTGCTGCATGGCCTGCTCGACACGCTGGAACTGCTGCACGACGCGCTCGACACTGACGCCGCCGGCGCACTGGAACCGCTGCGGCAGGAACTGCTCGACGCGCTGGCCGCGCCGCCGCACCGCTGCAGCGACGCGCTGGCGCTGCTGCAGCGGCAGCTCGATCACGTTCACCAGCTGAGCCGCGCCCTCACCGTCGAATCCGCCAGCGACGCGGCGTTCTGGCTGGATGCGCTGCTCGCCCAGGTCAGCGAGTTCGTCGACGAGGCGCTCGCGTTCGAGCTCGACCCGCCGGACGACGACAACGCCGGTTTCGACGGCATTCCCACCCTGCGCCAGCTGGCGCGGATCGAGCCGCTGTGCTGGCCCGCCGAAGCCGGCGCCGACGCGGTGCTCGAGCGCGCCGCCGCACGCATCGCCGCGCTCGAGCAGCTGGCGCAGCAGGCCGGCGAACTGGCGCTGATGGATTACCGCTTCCTCTACGACAGCGCGCGCGACCTGCTGGCGATCGGCTACAACGTCGACCAGCGACGGCTCGACGCCGGCTACTACGACCTGCTGGCGTCGGAGGCGCGCCTGGCCAGCTTCGTCGGCATCGCGCAGGGCCAGCTGCCGCAGGACAGCTGGTTCGCGCTGGGGCGCCTGCTCACCACCGTCGGCGGCGAACCGGTGCTGCTGTCGTGGACCGGCTCGATGTTCGAGTACCTGATGCCGCTGCTGGTGATGCCGACCTACGAGGGCACCCTGCTCGACCAGACCTGCCGCGCCGCGGTCGCGCGGCAAATCGAGTACGGCAACCAGCTGAACGTGCCGTGGGGCGTTTCCGAATCCGGCTACAACACGCTGGACGCGCACTTCACCTACCAGTACCGCGCGTTCGGCGTGCCCGGGCTGGGCCTCAAGCGCGGGCTGGGCGACGACGTGGTGGTCGCGCCGTACGCCTGCGCGCTGGCGCTGATGGTGGCGCCGGCCGCCGCGACGAAAAACCTGCAACGCCTGGCCGATGCCGGCGCGCGCGGCCGCTTCGGCCTGTACGAAGCGATCGACTACACGCCGGCGCGACTGCCGCTGGGCCAGGACTCCGCGCTGGTGCGGCAGTTCATGGCGCATCACCAGGGCATGAGCCTGCTGGCGCTGGGCTATGCGCTGCTGGGCCGGCCGATGCAGCGGCGCTTCGAATCCGACCCGCAGTTCCAGGCCACCAGCCTGCTGCTGCAGGAACGCGTGCCGAAGACCGCCGCCGAGTACCTGCATGCGTCCGGCTTCCCCGAACTGGACGGCAGCCTGCAACCGGCCGAAGCGCGGCTGCGCGTGTTCGCCGATCCCGACCGCCCGCGCCCGGCCGTGCAGCTGCTGTCGAACGGCCGCTACCACGTGATGCTGAGCAGCGCCGGCGGCGGCTACAGCCGGCGCGGCGAGCTGGCGCTGACACGCTGGCACGAGGACATCACGCGCGACCACTGGGGCATGTTCTGCTATCTGCGCGACGTCGCCAGCGGCGACTGCTGGTCCACCGCGTACCAGCCCACGCGCAGGAAGACCGAGCAGTTCGAGGCGATCTTCTCCGACGCGCGCGCCGAGTTCCGCGTGCGCGAACGCGAGTTCGACGCGCATACCGAGATCGTGGTGTCGCCGGAAGACGACATCGAACTGCGCCGCACGCGCATCACCAACCGCGGCCGCACGCGCCGCACGATCGAGCTGACCAGCTACGCCGAGGTGGTGCTGGCGCCGCCGGTCGCCGACGCGCTGCACCCGGCCTTCAGCAAGCTGTTCGTGCAGACCGAGCTGGTGCCGGAGCTGCAGGCGATCGTGTGCACGCGCCGCCCGCGCGCGGCCGACGAGCACGTGCCGTGGATGTTCCACCTGCTGGCGGTGCACGACGCCGACATCGAGGCGATCTCCTACGAGACCGACCGCGCCCGCTTCATCGGCCGCGGCCGCAGCACGGCCGAACCGCAGGTGCTCGACCGCGAGCAGGCGCAGCTGTCCAACAGCGAAGGCTCGGTGCTCGACCCGATCGTGGCGATCCGCTGCCGCATCACGCTGGAGCCGGAGCAGTCGGCCACCATCGACTTCGTCACCGGCATCGCCGAGCAGCGCGACGGCTGCCTGCAGCTGATCGGCAAGTACCGCGACCGCCACCTCGCCGACCGCGTGTTCGACCTGGCCTGGACGCACAGCCAGGTGCTGCTGCGCCAGCTCAACGCCAGCCTCGCCGACGCGCAGCTGTTCGAGCACATGGCCACCGGCATCCTGTTCCCGAACGCCAGCCTGCGCGCCGAGCCGGCGGTGCTGCGCGGCAACCGGCGCGGCCAGTCCGGGCTGTGGGGGCAGGCGGTCTCCGGCGACCTGCCGATCGTGCTGCTGCAGATCGCCAGCCCGTCGCGGATCGAACTGGTGCGCCAGCTGGTGCAGGCGCACGCGTACTGGCGATTGAAGGGGCTGGCGGTGGACCTGGTGATCTGGAACGAGGACCGCGCCGGCTACCGGCAGGAACTGCACGACCTGATCATGGGCCTGATCGCCTCCGGCAGCGAGGCCAGCCTGCTCGAACGCCCCGGCGGCATCTTCGTGCGCCCGGGGCAGCAGCTGTCCGGCGAGGACCGCCTGGTGATGCTGGCCAGCGCACGCATCATCCTCAGCGACGGCCGCGGCAGCCTGGCCGAGCAGATCGGCCGGCGCCACGTGGAAACCCACGCGCCGCGCTTCGAGCCGAGCCGGCCCCGGCGCGTCGGCAGCACCATGCCCGCCGCCAGCGCCCGCGCCCCGGCGACCTTGCAGCTGGCCAACCCGCACGGCGGCTTCAGCACCGACGGCCGCGAGTACGTGATCACCCAGGCCGCCGGCGACAGCACGCCGGCGCCGTGGTCGAACGTGCTGGCCAACCCGTACTTCGGCACGGTGATCTCCGACAGCGGCAGCGCCTACACCTGGGGCGAGAACGCGCACGAATTCCGCCTCACCCCATGGCACAACGACCCGGTCGGCGACGGCGGTGGCGAGGCGCTGTACCTGCGCGACGAGGAGACCGGCCAGGTGTGGTCGCCGACCCCGCTGCCGTGCCGCGGCAGCGGCAGCTACGTCACCCGCCACGGCTTCGGCTACAGCGTGTTCGAGCACCACGAGGACGGCATCCGCTCCGAGCTGTGGGTCTACGTGGCGCTCGATGCCTCGGTGAAGTTCTCGGTGCTGAAACTGCGCAACGAGTCCGGCCAGGCGCGCCGGCTCAGCGTCACCGGCTACGTCGAGTGGCTGCTCGGCGACCTGCGCGCGAAGACCGCGATGCACGTGGTCACCGAGTCGGACCCGGCCAGCGGCGCGCTGTTCGCGCGCAACGCGTACAACAGCGAGTTCCCGAACCGGGTGGCGTTCTTCGACATCGACGACCCCGCCCGCGGCATCGACGGCGACCGCAGCGAATTCCTGGGCCGCAACGGCAGCATGCGCGCGCCGGCCGGACTCGACCGCACGCATCTCTCCGGCCGGCTCGGCGCGGGACTGGACCCGTGCGCGGCGCTGCAATCCCGCGTGAACCTCGATGACGGCGAGCAGCGCCAGCTGATCTTCCGCCTCGGCCTGGGCCGCGACGCCGCCGACGCCAGGGCGCTGGTGCAGCGCTTCCGCGGCAACGGCAGCGCCGCCGACGCACTGGAAAAAGTCCGCGCGCACTGGGCGCGCGTGCTGGGCGCGGTGCAGGTGCACACGCCGGAGCCGGCGCTCGACGTGCTCGCCAACGGCTGGCTGCTGTACCAGACCATCGCCTGCCGCCTGTGGGCGCGCAGCGGCTACTACCAGTCCGGCGGCGCGTTCGGCTTCCGCGACCAGCTGCAGGATTCGATGGCGCTGCTGCACGCCGCGCCCGCGCTGTCGCGTGCGCAGCTGCTGCTGTGCGCCGCGCACCAGTTCGCCGAGGGCGACGTGCAGCACTGGTGGCACCCGCCGCTGGACCGCGGCGTGCGCACCACCTGCTCCGACGACTACCTGTGGCTGCCGCTGGCCACCAGCCGCTACGTGCTGGCCAGCGGCGACCGCGGCGTGCTGGACGAACGCGCCGGCTACATCGAGGGCCGCATGCTGCACCCCGGCGAGGAGTCGTACTACGACCTGCCGCAACCCTCGGACCTGCACGAGACGCTGTACCAGCACTGCGTGCGCGCGATCGAACGCAGCATAGCCCAGCGCGGCGTGCACGGCCTGCCGCTGATCGGCGGCGGCGACTGGAACGACGGCATGAACCGGGTCGGCGAGCAGGGTCGCGGCGAAAGCGTGTGGCTGGGCTTCTTCAGCTGCGAGGTGCTGGCCCGTTTCGCCGAGGTGGCCCGGCTGCAGCAGGACGAGGCCTTCGCGCTGCGCTGCGAGAGCGAGGTCGCCCAACTGCGCATCGCGCTGGAGCAGCACGGCTGGGACGGCGCCTGGTATCGCCGCGCGTACTTCGACGACGGCACGCCGCTGGGCTCCAGCAGCAACGACGAATGCCGGATCGACTCGATCGCGCAGAGCTGGTCGGTGCTGTCCGGCATCGGCGCGCCGGAACGCCAGCAGCAGGCGATGGACTCGCTGGATTCCCACCTGGTGCGCCGTGAAGCCGGCCTGGTGCAATTGCTCGACCCGCCGTTCGACAAGTCGGCGCTCGACCCCGGCTACATCAAGGGCTACGTGCCCGGCGTGCGCGAGAACGGCGGCCAGTACACGCACGCGGCGATCTGGGCCACGATGGCCTTCGCCGAGCTCGGCGACAGCGCGCGCGCGTGGGAACTGCTGCGCATGATCAACCCGGTCAACCACGGCAGCGACGCCCTCGAGATGGACGTCTACAAGGTCGAACCCTACGTGGTCAGCGCCGACGTCTACGCGGTCCAGCCGCACACCGGCCGCGGCGGCTGGAGCTGGTACACCGGCTCCGCCGGCTGGATGTACCGGCTGATCGTGGAGTCACTGCTCGGCCTGCGCCTGGAAGCCGGCAAGCTGCGCTTCGCGCCGGTGCTGCCGCCCGAATGGGAAGGCTTCTCCATCGACTACCGCCACCACGACACGTCCTACCGGATCCACCTGCGCCAGAGCGACGCCGGCACCCTGAGCACCGTGTGGCTGGACGGCGTGGCGCAGGCCGACGGCTGCATCCCGCTGGCCGACGACGGGGCGGAGCACGGCGTGGAGCTGAACTGGCCGCGCCGCGAATGAAGGCAGCGGTCGGAGATCGATGGAAACTCTACCGGTCCAGCGGGCTCAACACGCCGTGGCCGCCGCGGTTGAGAACGTGGGTGTAGATCTGGGTGGTTGCTACGTCCTTGTGGCCGAGCAGCTCCTGGATGGTGCGGATGTCCTGGCCGGCCTCGAGCAAGTGGGTGGCAAAGGAATGCCGCAAGGTGTGGCATGTGGCGGGCTTGGCGATGCCAGCCCGCCGCACTGCCGCTTTCACCGCACGCTGAAGCACGGTCTCGTCCAGATGATGCCGCCGTTCGACGCCGCTGCGTGGGTCGAAGCTGCGCGTGCTGGCCGGGAACACATACTGCCAGGCCCATTCCTGCGCCGCGTTTGGGTATTTGCGGTCCAGCGCGTGCGGCAGCCACACCGCGCCGAAGCCGGCATCCAGGTCGCGTCCGTGCAACCGCCGCGCTTCGGCCAGCTGGTCCCGCAGCGCATCGGCCACGAGCGCCGGCAGCACAGTGCGCCGGTCCTTGCCGCCCTTGCCTTGCCGCACCATGATCTCGCGCCGCGCGAAATCCACATCCTGCACGCGCAATCGCACGCACTCCATCAGGCGCAGACCGGCGCCGTACAGCAGGCCGGCCATCAGCCAGGTCACGCCGCTCATCTGCCCCAGCAGCGCCGCCACTTCTTCCCGCGTCAGCACCGTCGGCAGGCGCACCGGC
This sequence comes from uncultured Gammaproteobacteria bacterium, assembly GCA_963707225.1. GTDB lineage: Bacteria > Pseudomonadota > Gammaproteobacteria > Xanthomonadales > Rhodanobacteraceae > Rhodanobacter. Next base: position 11,206 of record CAVPQF010000098.1, on the reverse strand, counting down.
TTCTTGGCGCGGCGGATATTGTCCAGCCACGGCAATTCGGCCCCAAGCACCTCCCGGTACAGGAACAACAGCGCGGCCAGTGCCTGATTCTGCGTGGACGCCGCCACCTGCCCGTGCGTCGCCAGCCCGGTCAGGAACGCCTCCACCTCCGGTACCCCCATCTCGCGCGGATGCCGCTTGCCATTGGCAAGAATGAAGCGCCGCGCCCAGCCGACATAGGCCTCCTCCGTGCGCAGAGACAGGCCCAGCCGGCGCATCCGCGCCCGCATCTCGTCGAACAGGCGCGGCCGCGCCGCCATAGCGCCATCGGCCGCGCTTGCCGGCACCGGCGCCGGGTGAGAGGATCGCTGCATGGTCGCCGCCTCCGGGAAAGGCTGCAGGATTAGGCTGCAGGTATAGGCGGCGCGATCAGGGAAACTCGTTGATTCGTGTAGGAAGTTTCCGGCGGCCGCAGTCCGATTTGCCGGGTTAGGCTGCTGGATTAGGCTTCATTCCACAACCGAATTTAAGTTAGCGCCCATGTCCGCGATACTTCTAATTTTGTGGTTTATAGGGCTTCTCGCAGCCACCTTCGTTCCGCCTTTCTGGGTGCCACAGAGCAAGCGGAAGTCGTTACGTGAAATGCTGTCGTCAGCCTACTTCGGCATCAGCGTTGCAATTCTCCTCGTCGCTTACACCACACATGCGATCTCTGTCGGCGAAGTCTCATTCGGCAAACATCAGGGGCATGTCTACAGCCTCGCTACTCAGCCGGAGCTATTCTTCATCATGCTTGCGCTCAATCAGGTGCTCTTCTTCTGTGGCTTAGCCTTCTGCTGGGGTGTGTTCAAAAAGAACCTCGCCCTGTATGTTGGGCGCTAACCACTCGTTCGAGGCGGACGGCTTCGCCGCCGCTCAACTCAAGCGTTAGACCTCAGGGGGCATCATGACGGGGGTTCGCACAAACAGTGGCGCGCGGCTCATGCGGCAGTGGAACATTCCTGCCAAACAGGCCATGTACCACAAGGACGGCGTTTTCTTCATGCCGCTTGATAGGTTTCCTGGCGCGTATTGCGATCCGAATGGCTACGTCATCTTTGCAACTCAACAAGCCTTCGATTCCTGCAAGTACATCAGCGTGGGCAAGCGCGCCAATGTTCACCAAGGCATTTCAAATCTTCCGGGCTACGTACGTGTCAAATAGGGTACGGTCTAACGAGAAAGGTTAGATCGTGCGAGCGAAGCGAGCCGCGATCTGAACCGTTTGTTGGACAAGCCCGGTCCCCGTCGTGACGCTATGCAGATAGCTATTTGCCGATCAGCCGAGGTGGTCGGTGATCAAGCGAAAAGTTTGACTCAGACGTGCATGCCGAACGGTCACGCGTACGCGCCGGCCTGTTTTCGTCCCCGTTTATCCTGCCCGACAGCCTCTTTCGAGCACGCGTGATTCGCGGCTTGCGGATGCCGATGTTCCCTGCGCTGACGATGGCCGTATCGGTTACATCACCGGGCATTCCGTCATTCCATCGGGCGGTCGATCCCGCGTGGTTTGTCGTGGCGCAAGTCGTGTGCGGGTGACCCTCATGACGCCGCCGCAGCAAGGGCACGTGAGCACGGGACGCGGCTTGAAGTACGCGGCGGCAGCGGCCAGGTTGACCTTGAGCAGCAGGTGCAACAGGTGGATCAGGCGCTTGCTGTTGGGGTGCAGGAAGCCAAAGTTGCGCGCTCGCCGGAAGCGTCGGGGCAGCACGTGACGCAACACCAGCCACAGGAAGTCGGCGCCGGGCAAGGTGCGGGTTTTCCACTGTCGGGCTTTGCTGTCCTGATAGCGGAAGGTGACCTGTCCGTTGTGGCACGCGAGGATGTCCTGCTCGCGAATCACGCCCCGATACAGATAGCGGCCCAGATACACCAGCGCCTTGGTGCCGGTACCGACGGCCTTGCAGTCCACCACCCACGTTTGCGGGTAGTGCGCGGGCAAGCGCAGTCCGGCCTGGGTGAGTGCCTGCAGCAACAGGGCCCGAAACACCTTGGCCAGCGCTTTATGGGCGAACAGGTACGGCGACGTGCCGCCGCTGCGCTTGACGCGCCACAACCGCCGCTTGCGATCCATGGCCGCTGCCGGCATCACCACGTGGACATGCGGGTGATAGCCTCATCGATTCTTGGTCGAATGGCCCCCGAAAACGAGGGTGTGAGGCTACATTTTAGAATTCTGCGAAGCTGCGCTTTTTTGCCGCGTAGCGGCTTCGTCCAACTTCGTGATATCGCGCTCGAGAACGCCGACGTTGCCCAGATTCTTGACCTCGCCCAGCCCGACCGAATACGCCGCAACGATCGAGTCCTTGTGCACGTCCAGGGCGACATGGACCGTGGTGGTGGTATCGTTTTGCATGCTGACCTCTGCGTAGGAAACCCTCAATGAGCGTAGCTCTTGCACACTCATGCGGCTCTGGCTTCTGGCTAACCCGTGACCATGGTCTCGCGGGGGTCATCTCTGGCCTCGAAAGTCATACTGTCTAGACCTTTGCGCCGACTACTTGCTCGCGCCGAAGTGATACTGTAGTGTCACTCTCATGCGCACCGAACTCGTTACCACCCTCAAGCGTCAGGCCACTGAACTCCTCTCGGATATCGAGCGGGACAAGAAGCCCATCCTTATCACCCAGCATGGCCTTCCTAGCGCCTATCTGGTTGATGTTGAGACCTACCAGCTCATGCAGCAACGCATGACCGTACTGGAGGGCATCGCCCGCGGAGAGCAGGCGATCGCTGAGGGCCGCGTAGCCACCCGTGCCCAAGCCAAGACGCGCCTCGCGCGATGGCTGAAATAATTTGGTCAGAGCCGGCCCTGAGCGACTTGGACGCCATCGCCGACTACATCGCCCTAGAGAACCCCGCCGCAGCGGCGGAGCTAGTTAAACGCGTCGTGGGCCACGTCGAGCAATTGGCGAGACACCCAGAGAGTGGCAGCCGCCCGCAAGAGCTCAAGCGTTCCCGTTATCGCCAGATTGTCGAACCGCCTTGCCGCGTCTTCTATCGTTTTGACGGCCAAAGGATCTTTGTCTTGCATGTCATGCGTTCCGAGCGTCTGCTCCGCAAGGGGCGGCTCACCTCTCGTGCCAAGCAGGCAAAGGTCTAACAATTCGGCTCATTCAAGCCGAAGCCGCTTCGCGGCTCGGCTTAATTCAGGCGTTGGCGGCAGAGCCAACTATCTCGGCACTTGACAGACTATATTTATACTAGCCACAATGTGGCATGTGGAAGATCCTAGAGCACCGCCAGGCGGACAAAGAGCTCTCCTCCGGGCGCGTACCAGGCGAAGTCCTCAAGCGCTACGAAAAGTGGAAAGACATTGCCATGCTTTCCGGGCCACAAGGGCTCCGCGCCATCAAAGGTTTCCGGGACGAGGCACGCTCTGGCGACTGGAAGGGCTTTAGGTCATCCCGGCTAAACGAGCAATGGCGGGTCATCCACTCCGTAGAGGCTGACGTCATGATCGTCCAAGTCGTACGTGTCACACCCCATGACTATCGGAAACGCTGATATGCGCAAGCTCATTCCCGCCAAAAAGCGCATCGATGTCACTCCTGGTGAGTCGGTGCGGATCATCCGTGAGTTGCAAGGCCTTAGCCAGACCCAACTCTCCGCCCTGTGCGGCATTCCCCAGACCACCATCTCCAGCATCGAGAATGGTCGCGTCAACTTGGGCGTAGAGCGGGCCAAGGTGCTCGGCACCGCTCTCCACTGCCATCCGGCCGTCCTCGTATTCCCTGGTTGGCAACTCGAGTCTGCCGCCTAACGAACAAGGTCAGATCGTACGCAGCCACGATCTGAACCGTTTGTTGGACGAGCCCGGTCTTTGGCGCGAGCGGCGCGCTCTGAAAACAAGTTCGTTGAGATATCGGCGATGCGGCGGCCGGGCGGGGGTGCTGCGGACGATCACGCAGGCCGGTTGGCGGTTGCGGCCGGTGCGCGATGCACCGAGGGCCGGTTTTTCCTCGTCAGCAGCCGGACAGCAGGCGGCACGCGTGGCTCAGCGTGCGGGAGTCGAGGCCCGGTGCCGCGCAGCGGTGGCGCGGACTCGTCTGGTCAGTGCGCTGCGCTCGCGGTAGTGGGTGGTGCGGTGAGGAGTACGGCGATAGCCCGCGCTGTCGTTCACGCGGCAGCGCAGGTTCCTGCCCCGGCCGCGTCAATTCCCGCGCGGCCTGGCTTATGCGTTGACTTAACCTGCCGGCGTGCAGGCTGGAAGGCAAACCCGATGTCCGGCATGTTGGCGGAACCGCGCCATGCCATGGCGCGTGCCTTGCGCGCCACGTCGGGCAACGAAGCCCGCCAACCCTACGGAGAGAGTCATCACCATGCCGACACCCCGCTCGGATGCCCTGGTCTTTTTCGGCGCCACCGGCGACCTGGCCTACAAGAAGATCTTTCCGGCATTGCAGGCGATGCTGCTGCGTGACGGGCTGGACCTGCCGATCATCGGCGTGGCGCATTCGGGCTGGAGCGTCGCGCAGCTGCGCCAGCGTGCGCACGACAGCCTGGCGCAGGCGGCGCAGGAGCAGGGCGGCGCCGTCGACGAGGCCGCCTTCGCCAAACTGGCGGCGCGGCTGCGCTACGTCGACGGCGACTACAACGACGCGGCCACGTTCCAGCAATTGAAGCAGGCGCTGGGCGAGGCGCGGCGGCCGCTGCACTACCTGGCGATCCCGCCCGGGCTGTTCGGCGTGGTGGCGAAGAACCTGCAGCAGGCCGACTGCGCGGAGGGCGCGCGGATCGTGGTGGAGAAGCCGTTCGGCCGCGACCTGGCCTCGGCGCAGGCGCTCAACCGCACGCTGCATGCGGTGTTCCCGGAGTCGGCGATCTTCCGCATCGACCATTACCTGGGCAAGGAGCCGGTGCAGAACCTCTTGTATTTCCGCTTCGCCAACACCGTGCTGGAGCCGGTGTGGAACAACCGCTACGTGGACCGCGTGCAGATCACCATGGCCGAGCGGTTCGGCGTGGACGGCCGCGGCGCGTTCTACGAAGGGGTGGGCGCGATCCGCGACGTGCTGCAGAACCATCTGCTGCAGGTGACCTCGCTGCTGGCGATGGATGCGCCGGTCGGCAATGACCCGGAGGCGCTGCGCGCCGAGAAGCTGCGGCTGTTCCGCGCGATGCGCCCGCTCGACCCGGCCGAGGTGGTGCGCGGCCAGTTCAAGGGCTACCGCGACGTGCAGGGCGTGGCCGCCGATTCGAACGTGGAGACCTTCGTGGCGCTGTGCCTGCACATCGACACCTGGCGCTGGGCCGGTGTGCCGTTCTACATCCGCGCCGGCAAGAAGCTGCCGGTCACCACCACCCAGGTGGTGGTGGACATGAAGTCGCCGCCGCTGTCGGTATTCGACGCGATCGGCCCGGCGCAGTCGAACTACTTCCGCTTCCGGCTCAGCCCGGAGGTGATCATCGCCGAAGGCATGCGGGTGAAGCAGCCCGGCGAGGAGATGCGCGGCGAAGCGGTGGAGCTGGTGGTGCGGCATGACCTGGCGCCGGAGAAATCGCCGTACGAGCGCCTGCTCGGCGACGCGATGCGCGGCGACAACGCGCTGTTCACCAGCGACGAATGTGTGGAGGCGGCGTGGGCGGTGGTCGACCGCGTGCTCGCCCACGAGGGCCCGGTGGGATTCTACGAGCCGGGCAGCTGGGGTCCGCCCGAGGCGGCGCGCATCGCCAGCGGCGACGAAGGCTGGCACGATCCGCAGGCAGAGGAGGGCAAGCCGTGTTGAACACCCGTACATCCGAGGCCGCCGCGGTGGTGTTCCTGCTCGACGTGGACAACACCCTGCTCGACAACGACCGCTTCGGCGCCGACCTCGGCGACACCCTGGAACAGGCGTTCGGCCCGGCCGGACGCGAGCGCTACTGGGCGATCTACGAGGAACTGCGCCAGCAGTCCGGCCTCGCCGACTACCTGGGCGCGCTGCAGCGCTTCCGCGCCGGCCTGGACAACGACCCGTCGCTGCTGCAGATGTCGTCCTGGCTGCTGGAATATCCGTTCGCCGACCGGCTCTACCCGCACGCGCTGGAAACCGTGGCGCACCTGCGCACGCTGGGCCCCACCGCGATCCTTTCCGACGGCGACGTGGTGTTCCAGCCGCGCAAGATCCAGCGCGCCGGGCTGTGGGCCGCGCTGCGCGGCGAGGTGCTGATCTACCTGCACAAGCAGCAGATGCTGGTGGCGATGCAGCAGCGCTACCCGGCCGCGCATTACGTGATGGTCGACGACAAGCCGCACGTCCTGGCCGCGATGAAGCAGCGCCTGGGTCACAAGCTCACCACGGTGTTCGTGCGCCAGGGCCATTACGCGGCCGACAGCGCCGGCGAAACCATCGACCCGGCAGCGGACCTCACGATCGCGTGCATCGGCGATCTGCGCGAGCGTAAGCTTGACGATTTCCTGCCCAGTGCGCCGGTGATCCACCTGCCGGCCCACTGAAGCACCCCGTCCCCGAAGCGAACTGGAGTCATGGAGACAAGCATGAAAGCGACCCGTCAATTGCACGAACTCGGCCAGAGCCTGTGGCTGGACAACATCACCCGCAGCCTGCTCGACGACGGCACGCTGGCGCGCTACATCGCCGAGGACTCGATCACCGGGCTGACCTCGAACCCGAGCATCTTCGACGCGGCGATCGGCGGCGGCGACGCCTACGACGCCGGCATCCACGCCAAGACGCTGGCCGGCCTGAGCGGCGAGGCACTGTTCACCGAGCTGGCGCTGGAAGACCTGCGCCGTGCCGCCGACCTGTTCAGGCCGGTGTTCGACGCCACCGCCCAGGTCGACGGCTGGGTCTCGATGGAAGTCTCGCCCCTGCTGGCCGCCGACACCGCCGGCTCGATCGCGGCGGCACGCCACATCCACCACCAGGGCCGGCGCGACAACCTGTTCGTGAAGATCCCCGGCACCCCCGAAGGCGTGCCGGCGATCGAGGAGGCGATCTTCCTCGGCATCCCGATCAACGTGACCCTGCTGTTCTCGTGCGCGCAGTACCAGGCCGCCGCCGAAGCCTACCTGCGCGGCATCGAGCGCCGCATCGCGGCCGGGCTCGATCCGAAGGTCGGTTCGGTCGCCTCGCTGTTCATCAGCCGCTGGGACGTGGCGGCCAACAAGCAGTTGCCGGACGAGCTGCACAACCAGCTCGGCATCGCGGTGGCCCAGCAGACCTACCGCGCCTACCGCGAACTGCTGGCGTCGAAGCGCTGGCGGAAGCTCGCCGCCGCGGGCGCGCTGCCGCAGCGCCTGCTGTGGGCCAGTACCGGCACCAAGGACCCGTCCGCGCCGGACACGCTGTACGTCAGTGCGCTGGCCGCGCCGGACACCATCAACACGATGCCGGAGAAGACCCTGCACGCGTTCGCCGACCACGGCCAGCTGCACGGCGTGATGTCCGATGACGGCGGCGATGCGGATGCGGTGCTGGCGCAGATCGCCAAGGCCGGCGTGGACATCGACGCGCTGGCGCTGAAGCTGCAGCAGGAGGGCGCCGCCGCGTTCGTCACATCGTGGAACCAGCTGTTGCAGCGGATCGCCGACAAGGCCAGCGCGCTGGCCGAGAAGTCGAAGGGGCCTGCCCTGCCATGAGCGAACCGCGACTCACCCGCCTGCCGGCGTGGCAGGCGTTGCAGCGTCATGCCGATGCGATCGGCCACAGGCACCTGCGCGAGCTGTTCGCCGCCGATCCGCACCGCGGCGAGCGGCTGGTGGCCGATGAGGCCGGCCTGTACCTCGACTATTCCAGGCAGCGCGTCGACGCCGACACGCTGCGCCTGCTGCGCGAACTGGCCGAGGCCTGCCGGCTGCCGCAGCGGATCGCCGCGATGTTCCGCGGCGAGCGCATCAACACCACCGAGAACCGCGCCGTGCTGCACGTGGCGCTGCGCGCGCCGGCGGGCGAGCAGATCCTGGTCGACGGCCACGACGTGGTCGCGGACGTGCACGGGGTACTCGACCGCATGGCCGCGTTTTCCGAGCGCGTGCGCAGCGGCGCGTGGCTGGGCCACGGCGGCCGGCGCATCCGCCACGTGGTCAGCATCGGCATCGGCGGCTCGGATCTCGGCCCGGTGATGGCGTACGAGGCGTTGCGCGACTACAGCCGGCGCGACATGACGTTCCGCTTCGTCTCCAACGTGGACGGCACCGACTTCGCCGAGGCGGTGCGCGACCTCGACGCGGCCGAGACGCTGTTCATCGTCTGCTCGAAGACCTTCACCACGCTGGAGACGATGGCCAACGCGCACGCCGCGCGCGCCTGGTGCCTCGCCGCGCTGGGCGACGAGTCGGCGGTGGCGAAGCACTTCGTCGCGGTTTCCACCAACGCCGGCGAGGTGGCGAAGTTCGGCATCGACACCGCCAACATGTTCGGCTTCTGGGACTGGGTGGGCGGGCGCTACTCGATGGATTCGGCGATCGGCCTGTCCACCATGCTGGCGATCGGCCCGGAGCATTTCCGCGCGATGCTGGCCGGCTTCCGCGCGATGGACGAGCACTTCCGCCACGCGCCGCTGGAACGCAACCTGCCGGTGCTGATGGGCCTGCTCGGCATCTGGAACAACAACTTCCTCGACGCCGCCACGGTCGCGGTGCTGCCGTACGAGCAGTACCTGAAGCGCTTCCCGGCCTACCTGCAGCAACTGGCCATGGAAAGCAACGGCAAGCGCGTCACGCGGAACGGCAGCGCGGTCGACTACGCCACCGGCCCGATCTACTGGGGCGAGCCGGGCACCAACGGGCAGCACTCGTTCTACCAGCTGATCCACCAGGGCACGCGCATCGTGCCGTGCGACTTCATCGGCTTCGGCCAGCCGCTCCATCCGCTCGGCGACCAGCACGACCTGCTGATGGCGAACCTGATCGCCCAGGGCGAGGCGCTGGCATTCGGCAAGACGGCCGACGAGGTGCGCGCCGAAGGCACGCCCGAGGCACTGGTGCCGCACCGTACCTTCGAAGGCAATCGGCCGAGTACGACCATCCTCGCCGCCAAGCTGACCCCCCACGTGCTGGGCACGCTGATCGCGCTGTACGAGCACAGCGTGTTCGTGCAGGGCGTGATCTGGGACATCGACTCGTTCGACCAGTGGGGCGTGGAGCTGGGCAAGCAGCTGGCGAAGGCCACCATCGCCGAGCTGACCGCGCCCGACGAGCCGCCGCTCGCGCACGACAGCTCCACCAACGCCTTGATACGCCGCTATCGCCAGTTGCGCGACAGCCAGACAACGGAACGTCCATGAGCCAGCAGATCAGTCCCCTCGCCGGCAAGCCGGCACCGAAGGTATACGCAACTGAGTCGAGCGTCTAGACAAAACCACCATATTGCTAGCTTCTGGGTTGGATTTCAGTACACGCCGATCTTTGGATTGCTCGTCGCCATCGCATCGGGGTCAGCTCTGGCGGCTTGGGCCTGGCTCTCGCCCGAGTCATTCGATGAATGGATCACTGCCAGGATGTGGTCACGATGGCGGACGTGGTGGATCTATCGGCACCGCTGGGAGGCCATCTGCGCGCTGCACGGTCTGACGGCCTCGATGGCCGGTCGCACACTGGTACCAACGCTCCGGTCGGTATCGATTGGTGCGACTCGTGATGTCGCTGTCGTTCAGATCCTGGTCGGGCAGTCAGTCGCCGACTGGCAGAACAAGACCCTTGCGCTCGCCGAAGCCTTCCGGGCCGAACGGGTGACGATTCGTTCCCGAAAACCCGGCGAGGTCAACATCACCGTGCATCACGGCGATGCCCTGGCCAGTGTCGTTCGGTTACGACGACCGGGCCGTGAATCCCATGCTCAACCTCCTCGCGAACATCGATGTCGGCATCATCGAGTCCGGAAAGTGTTGGAGTAGCAATACGTAACTGAACGAGTTACTACACAGAACCACGCATTGCTGCTGGTGAATTGGATCGCGCCAAGATCGTAATAGCCGCTGGCGGCGGCCAACCCGGTGTTAAATGCGGTGCGCGTCGGGCTGCCGGAAACGTTACCGACAACGGCAAATGCGGCGGCGGACAAGCTGCACCCGGCATCGAACAACGTGTGCTGGCAACCGGCCTGGTACAAATTGCGTGGCAGCTTGATATTCAGCAGCTCAACCAACGAATTGCAGGTGATGTCCAACACCATGCGATCCAGCGTGATCGGGCCTATCGAGCCGGTGAACATGTTCAACGTACCCGCGACCGTGGGCAGAGTTTCGATAAATGCGCGGTCGAGCTTGATTTGCGCACCATCCAGCACCCCGGCGGCAGCGGCGGCGAACCAGCTTTGTGTGCCAACGAGGTCGGTATCCTTGGGTCATGGCCTGAAGACGCCGCTCGTCGCACTCACAGGCGATGCCAGGCGTCTGCGGGAGGCCGGAGAGGAGGAGATTGCGCGCGACATCGAAAGCGCGGTCGACTCGATGAGCCGCTTTGTCGACCGCGAGCTGGCGCGTGCGCGCAGCCGAGGTGGCGTTCGCCACAAAGCCGGCTTATCGACTGAACTCGCTCCGCTCGTGCGCACGTTGATTGCGACGCTCGCCCGCACGCCGGCGGGTGCGAGGGTCTCGTTCAAACAGCACATCCCCGACAACCTGTCGGTGCCGATAGATCGTACGGATTTGGCGGAAGTGCTCGGCAACATCCTCGACAATGCCGCGCGGCATGCGATGGCGCGCGTGCACATCACGGTGCGCGATGTGCCTGCCGGGGTTGCCATCATTATGGAAGACGACGGCAAGGGCATTGCGCCAGCTGCACAGGCGCGCGTGGTCGAGCGAGGCATCAGGCTTGATGAACGCGCGGAAGGCGCAGGCCTCGGGCTCGCGATCGTGCGGGATGTGCTGGACGCCTACGGCTGGCGGCTCGCACTCGGCACGTCGAAAGCACTCGGCGGCCTGCAGGTAACGATCGCGCCGATGGAGTCAGCGTCGGCGGGCTGACAGCTTGCTGACGCGCCATGTCAGGCGGTGGACGCCGTCATGGGTTTAGACAGTCTCCTAGACGGCAACAAGCCGTCGCTAGAACATCGGAGACATCAAATGCGAAAGCCTCTCGCTTTGGGAATGAGCGCCCTCATTGGCATGGCCGGCGTGGCCTACGCCGCCGACCGTGCGCAGGACAATGCAGCCGAGCGAGCCGTTCCGGTCGAACAAATGAAAACCGACTTGGAGCGGCTGGGATATGACGTCCGCAATGTGGAGAAAGAAGATGGCG
>CAVPQF010000097.1:0-61400 GCA_963707225.1 uncultured Gammaproteobacteria bacterium | reverse complement strand
TTCAACGTCTACGCCGACCTGCCGCAGCACGGCTTCGATGCTGCCGCGATGCATGCGCTCGACAAGCCGGTGCTGATCGGCGAATTCCACTTCGGCTCCGACGACCGCGGCCCGTTCGGCAAGGGCGTGGTGTCGGTGTGGAACGAGCAGCAGCGCGGTGAGGCCTATGCAAAGTTCATCGCCGCCGCCGCGGCCGATCCGGATATCGTCGGCGCCCACTGGTTCCAGCACACCGACCAGCCGGTCACCGGCCGTTTACTGGACGGTGAGAACAGCCATATCGGGCTGGTGGGGATTACGGATATTCCGTTCGGCGGGTTTGTGGAGGCGGTGCGTAGGGCGAATCGGCAAGCCACGCTGGATCGTCCATGATGTTCCGGAAGGAATCCACTTCCTAAGCGCGATGGTTGGCACTTGAAGAGGTATGTGGCAAAGCAAGACTGGGTTCTTTGTGTTCGAGGAGTTCACCAGCAGCCTGGGTGCCTGTCGTCGAATGGACATGGTTAGGAAAAAAACGGCACATTTACCCTGGAGTTCGGCACATGCTTTCCACCGACATTCAATATGGGCGTTCCACGGAGCAACCGATCGACAGATTCAAGTCAACCAAACGCTGGCTCCTAGCCATCAACTTATTCGTCATGACCGTCGCTGGCTTAGGGGCATTCGTTGCGCAGCAGATTCCTTCGTCAGCTTCGTTGCTTTTCAAGATGACGATGGCTGCGAAACAGCTTCTTCCGCTGGATAGCTGGACACTGAAATCGAATTTCCCCCAAGTAGCGCAGGTTTATGACTTGCTTGTATTGTCGTTGGTTGTCACCAGCACGGCGTGGTTCTTCGCGCTTCTCTATCTCCCTCCCAAAGGGAACCTGGCTACGCCGTACAAACCTACGCAACGTGCTCTGGGTGTGTTTGCGGCAACGCTCTTTATTCTTCTGGCAGTCTTTGCGCCGATCGTGGAAGAGGGGCAGGACGTGCCGCTTCTCCATACAGGCACATCCTCAGCACAGCTCATGCTGTTTGGTTGGTATCCATTCGCGACGGTAGGTCTTCTGCTGGCGAGCGCCGCTGTCATCTTATGGAAGTCGATCACAGGCAAATAGCATCGCATCCTCGCTGCAAGCACGAATCAGCTTTTCCCATCGCCACGCTCACGCCGCCGATGCTCGCCCTCGGTGATCGCCTTGAACCGATTCATCGTCTGCAGCCAGAGTGGATCGTGGCTGGCCTCGTTCTCTCTGCGTGTCGGGGATGTGGTTGAACGGGATGCGCGGCGACGGCTCCACGGGTTGTTCCACCGAGGCAAAAATAACTGTTGAAGTCGACGAACAGGCTGCGCAGGCTCATCACGTGTCTCGCATGGCGGCTCCATGATATAGCGCGGCTGAATCTCGCCGCGGGAGACGCCGGCGCGGGCATCGGTTAGGCTGGCACAACCGCCGGGGAGAGCGGACGGCATGGGATGCCGCCGGGCGGTTTTCCTTCCACTGATAGGGGGTTTTATGGGTACTTCGATGTTTGCCGCGCTGGCCGGCATGGGGCTGTTCGCGATCCTGATGATGATCGTCGTGGGCGTACTGCTTGCGGCGCTGGTGCTGAGCGTGGCGTTCCGGCTGGTGGTCGGCTACATGCCGTCCTACGTGCGCGCGATCGGCGCACTGGTGCTGACCTGGATCGCGGTGGCCATTGCGATGGTGGTCGTGGGCATGGTGACGCAGGGGGCCGCCGGCGGGCTGTTGTCACTGATCGTGAATTTCCTGGTCGGCGCGGCCGTGGTGAATTATCTGCTGCAGGCGCAGAACGGCAGCCAGATCGGCTACGGCAAGGCGTGCATGGTGCAGCTGGTCTACAGCGTGATCGGCATCGTGCTGGGGGCGATCATCCTCGGCATCATGGCGGTGTTCTTCGGCAGCATGCTGGCGCACGCGTGAGTCGCGCGAGGGGCGGGCAACCCGCCCCTCGCGTTTTCGTGGACTCTCACGCCAGGCTGGTGGCGACGCCGAAGCCGATCGCCATGATCACCGCCACCGCCATGCAGGCACTGCCGGGGCGGATGCGGCGGGCGTCGATGCGCGGCACCAGCCGCCACAGCAGGACGCTGCCGACCAGCATGTCGAGCACCAGCGTCCAGCGCAGCAGGCCGGAGCTCAGCAGCGCGCCGTAGGGCGGATGCAGGTGGCCTTCGTACGCGGCCACGCCGACCACCAGCAGCAGGCCGAGCATGGTCCACAGCAGGCAGGCCAGATAGATGCGGTTGAACACCACCGCGCAGCGCTCGGCCCAGCGCAATACGGACCAGCCGATCAGGGCGAACACCAGCGCCGCCATGCTGCTGTACAGCACCCACCAGAGCAGGCTGCTGATCGCGGTGAGCAGGGTGGTCATGTGACTTGCTTGAATCCCAGTTTGCGCAGCAGCTTGGCCATCAGCCAGGCCGGGCCGATCAGCAGGTAGGAAAGGTCGGTGAGGAAGCTGGGCTTGCGCCCCTCGAACTTGTGCCCGATGAACTGGCCGATCCAGGCGACCACGAACACGCCGACCGCGAGGTAGCACAACTGCGCGGCGCCGAGCTGCCCGTACAGGAAGTTGGTGAGCAGGCCGAGCAGGGCGAACACGACCAGCAGGCCGATGGCCAGCCGGTGCGAGCGCCGCCAGTACCAGTAGAACGCAAGCACCATCACCAGCACCGCCCAGGAGCCGGGGCGCAACTGGCTGACGGGCACCGGGATGGCCCACAGCAGCGCGATCACCGACCACACGATCGGCGGCACGCAGAACCAGTGGAAGACCTGGTTGGTCGGGTTCTGATGGTCGCCGCTGTAACTGTCGAGCCAGTCCTGCATGGTGCGCATGGCATGTCCCCCCTTTGGAAAGTTCAGTCGAGCCGGATGCCGGCCAGCCGCTGCAGGGCCTCGGCGTACTTGGCGGCGGTGCGGGCGATCACCTGGTCCGGAATCACCGGGCCGGGCGCGGTCTTGTTCCAGTCCTGCGTCTCCAGCCAGTCGCGCACGAACTGCTTGTCGTAGCTGGGCGGACTGATCCCGACGCGGTACTCGTCGGCCGGCCAGAAGCGCGAGGAATCCGGCGTCAGCATCTCGTCCATCACGTACAGCTTGCCGTTCGCGTCGGTGCCGAATTCGAACTTGGTGTCGGCGATGATGATGCCGCGTTCGGCCGCATAGGCGGCTGCCCACTGGTAGATCGCCAGGGTGGCGTCGCGCACCTGATTGGCCAGGTCGACGCCGACCGCGTCCACCACCGCGTCGAAGCTGACGTTCTGGTCGTGATCGCCCACTGCGGCCTTGGTCGACGGCGTGAAGATCGGCGCGGGCAGCTGCTGCGCCTGCCTGAGGCCGGCGGGCAGCGCGATGCCGCACAGCGAGCCGGTCGCCTGGTAATCCTTCCAGCCGGAGCCGATCAGGTAGCCGCGCGCGATCGCCTCCACCGGCACCGGCTTCAATCGCCGCGTCACCACCGCGCGCTTCTCGTACAGCTTGAGGTCGGTGCCGGGCGGCAGCACCTCGGCCAGCGGCACGTCGAGCAGGTGGTTCGGTACCAGGTGCGCGGTCTTGCCGAACCAGAAATTGGAGATCTGGGTGAGCATCTCGCCCTTGCCGGGGATCGGGTTCGGCATCACCACGTCGAACGCCGACAGCCGGTCGGTGGCGACCATCAGCAACCGATCGTCGGACAACGCGTAGACATCGCGCACCTTGCCGCGATGGATCAGCTCAAGACCGGGCAGGTTCGATTGCGGCAGGGTGGTGGGCACGGCAGCGGGTTCCACGTGGCGGGGAGGCGCCCATTCTAGCCGCTGCGGCCGGGGTGCCGGAAACGCGGCCTCGGGGAATCCGGGCGCGCTGCTAGAATTGGCGATCCCTGGCCCCATCTGTTGCCGATGCGAACTTCATTGATCGCGGCGCTCTGCCTGTTCGCCGCCCTCCCCATCTGCGCGCAGACGCTGACGCCGCCCGCCCGGCTGGGCCTGTGCGCGGCCTGCCACGGCGCCAGCGGCCATGCCGTCATGCCGGGTGTGCCGCACCTGGCCGGGCAGCGGCTGGACTACCTGCGCGACGCGCTGAAGCAGTACCGCGACGGCCGCCGCAACGTGCCGGTGATGCGCGCCGCGATCGGCCCGGTCAGCGACGCCGAACTCGACGCGCTGGCGCGCTGGTACAGCGCGCAGTCGCCGCAGCCGCAGGGCCAGCCATGAGTTTCACCTACACGTTGTGGTTCGCGTTCTTCGGCCTGCTCATCGGCCACATGCCCGGCGCCATCACCGGCGCGGTGCTGGGCTTCATCTTCGACAACATGCGCTACAGCCAGCGCAGGCACGCCACCCCGGAAGCCGGCGGCTTCGTCGGCCCGCTGTTCACCCTGCTCGGTGCGGTGGCGAAGTCCGACGGCCGCGTGTCGGAGCAGGAGATCGCGATCGCCGAACGCCTGATGACGCGGATGAGCCTGGATGTCGAGCAGCGCAAGCAGGCGGTGGCCAGCTTCAACGTCGGCAAGCAGCCGGAATTCGACGTCACCCGGACCATCACCGCGCTGCGCAACTGGGTCGGCCTGCGCCGCGACCACGGATTCCCGGTGCTCGACGTGGTGATCGAGACCGTACTGGCCGAGGGCAACCCGCCGCCGGAGAAGATGGCGATCCTGCGCCAGCTGGCGCTCGCGCTGCGGATCAGCGACATGGAGCTGATGGCGCTGATGGCGATGAAGGGCTACGCGTGGAACGCCGGCGCTGCCGGCTCGCGCGGCCATGCCTACGGCACTGGCGGCGGCTACGTGCCGCCGCAGCGCGCGCCGCAGGGGGCGGACCCGTACGCGGTGCTCGGCATTGATCGCAACGCCGACGACCGCGCGGTGAAGCGCGCCTATCGCAAGCTGATCTCCGAACACCACCCCGACCGCCTCGGCGATCTGCCCGAAGACATGCGCAAGCGCGCCGAATCGCGCGCCAGCGAGATCAACGCCGCGTACGACCGCATCAAGGAAATGCGTGGGTTTAAGTAGGCAGGGAACGGGGAACAGGGAACGTGCGAGCTGTTGTACCGTGTGTTCCGCGGCAAAATGAAGTTTGCGCAATCCGGGTTTTCGTTTTTTGCTCTATCCGTTCCCCGTTCCCCGTTCCCCGTTCCCCGTTCCCAGGTCTCGCCATGCCCAAGCAAGCTCCCATCATCGCCCCCTCCATCCTCGCCGCCGATTTCGCACGGCTTGGCGAGGACACCGCCGCGGCGCTGGCCGCCGGTGCCGACTGGGTGCACTTCGACGTGATGGACAACCATTACGTGCCGAACCTCACGATCGGGCCGATGGTGCTGCAGTCGCTGCGCAAGTACGGCATCACCGTGCCGATCGACGTGCATCTGATGGTGAAGCCGGTCGATCGCATCGTGCCGGACTTCGCCAGGGCCGGCGCCAGCCTGATCAGCTTCCATCCGGAGGCGAGCGAGCATATCGACCGCACGCTGGGCCTGATCAGGGAGTCGGGCTGCCAGGCCGGTCTGGTGTTCAACCCGGCCACGCCGCTGGATTACCTCGACTACGTGATGGACAAGCTCGACCTGATCCTGGTCATGTCGGTGAACCCGGGTTTCGGCGGGCAGAAGTTCATTCCCGGTGCGCTGGAAAAATTGCGCCAGGCGCGGCAGCGCATCGACGCCAGCGGCCGTGCGATCCGCCTGGAGATCGACGGCGGCGTCACCGCGCAGAACATCGGCGCGATCGCCGCAGCCGGTGCCGATACCTTTGTCGCCGGCTCGGCGATCTTCCACGCGCCGGATTACCGCGCCGAGATCGCCGCCATGCGCAAGGCGATCGATTAAGCACTTCCGCCGCCATGCGCAAGGCGATCGATTAAGCACTTCCGCCGCCATGCGCAAGGCGATGGGTTGAGCATTCCCGCCACCATGCGCAGGGCGACCGGTTGAGCGCCGACCTCGGCGGCGTTCGCCGCAAACCATCCGCGCATAAAAGTCCCGACGCAGTGAACGGCTGCGCCGGGACAAACGTCGTCGGAGACGTGTGAGGAAACACCATCGATTGGTGTGCCGGCACGATCGCTTCACAGGGAGGATCAACTGCCGTGCCGACACGTTCCACGGCAAGGAACGGTACCAATCAACAATACTGACCGGGGTGATCCGGTTTGGTTCCCGGCAGAATCATGAACGTGGCGGAAGCCGCAGTCCTGTCAGGTTCATGGCGGAAAAAATCCCCTCGCGAGGAGGGGAAAGCAACCACCATGCGGGACGGAATGCGGATCGTGGAGCGGCTACAGAGGCTGCCAGTCGGGATCGGTCTGCTCTTGCCCCGCATCCGGCACGACTCCTTTCGTGCCGGATGCACGGTTGCCTTCCACGGCGAATGGATTGAACGACGACGGGTCGGAACGGGACGCGTACATGGCGTGCACCTCAAAGGCTGAGCAGCAGTCCGAGCAGCAGCGCTCCGATCGCCAGTACGGCGCGCAGCGGCTCGAAACCGCGCAGTTCGGCATTGGGATCGCGCTCGGGGGATTCGATGGGCGGCATGACTGAAACTCGCGGTTGATTGCCTGATGCCCATCAAACCGCCGCCACGGGCGCGTGCGCCGGCGGAATCGGGCCGGCCGGCTGCCGGCATGTGGCGAAACGCGGGCAAGCGCGCCGCATGGCTTGCGTACGCGCGGCCCGCATAGCACGCTGCGCGCACCACCACAGGGAGCGCGCCATGGGCCGCAGCATTGCCATCGTCGAAGACGAACCGTTGATCCGCGCCAACTACGTCGAGGCGCTGAACCGCTTCGGCTACGACGCGCGCGGCTACGGTTCGCGGCGGGAAGCGTCCAGCGCGTTCGCGATGCGCCTGCCGGAGCTGGTGATCATCGACATCGGCCTGGGCGACGAGCCGGAAGGCGGCTTCGACCTGTGCCGCGAGCTGCGCGCCAAGTCGGCGACGCTGCCGATCATCTTCCTCACCGCGCGCGACTCGGATTTCGACGTGATTTCGGGGCTGAGGCTGGGCGCCGACGACTACCTCAGCAAGGACACCAGCCTGCACCAGCTGGCCGCGCGCATCGCCGCGCTGTTCCGCCGCATCGAGTCGCTGAAGGTGCCGGCGTCCAGCGAGACGGTGATCGAGCATGGGCCGCTGAAGCTGGAGTCCGAGCGCATGCGCATCACCTGGAACGGCGAGGAGATCCCGCTCACCGTCACCGAATTCTGGATGGTGCACACGCTGATCCGCTTCCCCGGCCACGTGAAGAACCGCGACCAGCTGATGCGCGAGGCCGAGCTGGTCGTCGACGACGCCACCATCACCTCGCACATCAAGCGCATCCGCAAGAAGTTCATCGCGGTGGCGCCGGAGTTCGACGCGATCGAGACCGTGCACGGCGTCGGCTACCGGTGGAAGCCGTGAGCCGTCGCCTCTGGCTGGCGTTGATGCTGTGCGCGTTCGCGGCGCTGGCGCAGGCGGCCGACAAGGGCGATGACGTGCTGGCGCGCGGCGCCCGCGACGGCAACGCACCGGCCTGGGCACTCGCGGTCACCACGCCGGTCGGCTGGACGCGCGACTGCTGCGCCTACGCGCGCGCGATCGGCGTCAACGCCGTGCTGTACCAGGGCGAATGGAGCGGCAAGCCGCAGCGGGTGATGGTGCTCAACGTGTGGCCGCGCCAGTTGCCCGCGTTGGCCGACGAGGTGCAGGCCGACCGCAAGCGCTACCTGCAGCACGACCCGGCCGGCAAGGTATCCGGCTTCGCCGTGCGGCACCCGGCCATGCCGTGCGAAGCCTCGGTCTATCGGGGCAGCGACCGCATCGACGACGTGCTGGTGTTCTGCGACCCGGGCACGGCCAGTGGCGTGCGGCTGAGCTGGTCGATGGCGTTCGACGACGCCGACCCGTCACGCCAGGCACTGCTCGACGACTTCATGCGCGTCGTGGTGGCTTCGCGCTGGACGAAGGATGCCGGGACGCCGCCCGCGCATGGCCACTGACTGCCGGTTCCGATGACCCTGCGCCGCAAACTGTTGCTGGTCGCGTTGTGCACGCTGGCGTTGCCGATCGCCGGCTGGCTGTATGTGCGGCAGATGGAAACGCTGCTGCGCGAAGGCCAGGCGCAGGCGCTGCTGGCGTCGGCGAATGCGGTGGCGCGCAGCCTGGTGGTGACCGGCGCGGTGGCGCCGACGCCGGGTCGGGGCTGGTACGTGCAGCCGGCGCCGTCACCGATCACGGTGGATGGCTACGGCGACGACTGGGCGCCGCTGACGCCATGGAGCCAGCAACTGGGTGCGCGCGGCAAGCTGTTGCTGGCCGCGGACGACGACGGGCTGTACCTGTACGCCGACGTGCGCGCCACCCGGCGCACGCGCGCCGACGCCGACGACGCGAACGCGCTGGCCGCCGATCATCTGATCCTCGCGCTGGACAACGCGAACGGCCAGCGCCGCTACCTGTTGGCCAGTGCGGCACCCGGTCCGCTCACGGCGCGGCCGCTGGATCCACCGGTCGACGGCCTGCCCGAGCTGATCCCCGCGCAATGGCAGGAGGACGGCAGCGGCTATCGCGTCGAGCTGCGCCTGCCGCGCGGCCTGCACCTGCGCATGCTCGGCGTCGGCGTCTACGACGCGGCGGCCGGCGGCGACCGGCTGGCCGCGGACACGCGGCCCCTGCTCAGCTACTCGGACAAGCTTTCCGGCGAGCTGGCGCAGCTGGTGCCCGATCGCGTGCAGGCGCGCGTGCTGGCGCCGCAGGGCTGGCTGCTGGCACGCAGCGGCCGCCTGAACACGATGCCCGGCAGCGACGGCCAGCCAGGCTGGTTCGCCGCGCTGGTCTACCGCTCGCTGCTGGCGACCCGGCTGGAGGATGCGAACCTGTGGGCGCAGGACGTGCCGCGGCTGGATACCCGCGAAGTCGCCGCGGCGGGCATCGGCAAGCCGGTGTCGGTCTGGCGCAGCGGCGAGGAGCGCGGCAGCGTGGTGCTGGCCGCCGCGGTGCCGATCGAACATGCCGGCCAGGTCGATGGCGTGCTGCTGCTGGAGCAGGCCAGCCGCACCGTGCCGCTGCTGGCCAACCGCGCGCTGTTCGGCCTGCTGCTGACCAGCTTCGGCGTGCTGCTGGTGGCCGGTGCCATCCTGCTCGCGTTCGCCACCCGGCTCAGCCTTCGATTGGGCCGGTTGCGCAATGCGGCCGAGCAGGCGCAACTCAACGATGGACGTCTGGACGGCTTGTTCGAGCGCGGTAAATTCCCGATGACCGACGCACCGGACGAGATCGGCGATCTGGCGCGCAGCTTCGAGCGGCTGTTCGAGGTGGTCGGCAACTACACCGACTACCTGCGCACGCTGGCCTCGAAACTCTCGCACGAACTCAACACGCCGCTGGCGATCGTGAAGTCGTCGCTGGACAACCTCGAACATGCCGCGCTGCCGGCCGAGGCGCAGCCGTACCTGGCCCGTGCCCGCGACGGCGTGGCCCGGCTCGGCGCGCTGGTGCGCGCGATGAGCGAGTCGAGCCGCATGGAGCGCGCGATCGCCGCGGCCGAACCCGAGGACGTCGACCTGCGCGAGGTGGTGCGCGGCTGTGCCGACGCCTACCGCCCGCTGATCGGCGCGCGCCGGCTCGACTGCATGCTGCCCGACGCGCCACTGCACCTGCACTGCGCGCCCGAGCTGGTCGCGCAGGCGCTGGACAAGCTGCTCGACAACGCGCTGTCGTTCACGCCGCCCGACGGCTGGCTGCGGCTCACCCTGCGCGGCGCGCCGGATGGCGCCGGGATCGAACTGGCCAACCAGGGCCCGCCGCTGCCCGCGGCGATGCAGGACCGGCTGTTCGATTCGCTGGTCAGCCTGCGCGACAAGGCCACGCCCGGCGACGCCCCACACCTGGGCCTGGGCCTGTACGTGGTGCGGCTGGTGGCCGAACGCCACGGCGGCGTGGCCAGTGCGCGCAACCTGGACGACGGCAGCGGCGTGGCGTTCTCGCTGCGCCTGCATGGCATGCCGCGCCAGCGGCTCTGAGGTTTCCTCTGCTCCGGTTTTGCCGGAGCAGAGGGTTTGGGCAAGGGGTTCTTGCTCTGGACGTCCATACCCGCAGCGCTCCAGCCTGCTATCTTGGGCAGCCCGTTCCCGTACAGATGGCTTATCCGTGATCTCCCGAGACGAATTCGACGCGCTGGTCGCCCAGGGGCATACGCGCATACCGCTGGTGCGCGAGGTGTTTTCCGACCTCGACACGCCGCTGTCGGTGTACCTGAAACTGGCCGACGGCCCGTACACCTTTTTGTTCGAATCGGTCGAGGGCGGCGCCACCTGGGGGCGCTATTCGATCATCGGGCTGCCGGCCAAACGCGTGTTCCGCCTGCGCGGGCAGGAACTCGAAGTGGAGGATTCGGGCGAGGTCACCGAGCGCCGCCATCTCGACGATCCGCTGGCGGAGATCGAGACGCTGCGCCGGCAGTACGACGTGCCGCGGCTGCCGCAGCTGCCCGCGTTCAGTGGCGGCCTGGTCGGCTACTTCGGCTTCGAGACGATCGGCTACATCGAGCCGCGGCTGGCGCAGTGGGATCGTGCCGACGAACTGGGTACGCCCGACGTGCTGCTGATGCTGGCCGAAGAGGTCGCGGTATTCGACAACCTCAAGGGCCGGCTGTACCTGATCGTGCACGCCGACCCGGCGCAGCCGCAGGCGTATGCCGAGGCGCAGCGCCGGCTCGATGCGCTGGTCTACCGGCTGCGCCAGGGCGGCGCCTCGTACCCGCAGCTCACGCAGTCGATCGCGCTGGACGAGGGTGACTTCAAGTCCTCGTTCACCAGGCCCGAGTTCGAGGCGATGGTCGAGCGCGCGAAGGAATACATCCGCGCCGGCGACATCTTCCAGGTGGTGCCGTCGCAGCGACTCAGTGTCGGTTTCAACGCGCGGCCGGTCGACGTGTATCGCGCATTGCGCGCGCTGAATCCGTCGCCGTACATGTACTTCGTCGACCTTGGCGACACCCAGATCGTCGGTTCCTCGCCGGAAATCCTGGCGCGGCTGAAGGACGGCAAGGTGGTCGTGCGCCCGCTGGCCGGCACGCGCAGGCGCGGTGCCACGGAAGAAGAGGACCGGGCACTGGAAGCCGAACTGCTGGCCGACCCGAAGGAACGCGCCGAGCACGTGATGCTGATCGACCTGGGCCGCAACGATCTGGGCCGCATCAGCGAGACCGGCAGCGTGGAAGTGAGCGACTCGTTCGCGATCGAGCGCTATTCGCACGTGATGCACATCGTCTCGCAGGTGCAGGGCACCGCCAAGCCGAACCTCAGCTACATGGACGTGCTGAAGGCCACCTTCCCGGCCGGCACGCTCAGCGGCGCGCCGAAGGTGCGCGCGCTGGAGATCATCCAGGAACTGGAACCGTACAAGCGCAACATCTATGGCGGCGCGATCGGCTGGATCGGCTGGTGGGGCGACGCCGACACCGCCATCGCGATCCGCACCGCGGTGATCCACGGCGGCCGCCTGCACGTGCAGGCCGGCGCCGGCATCGTGTTCGACTCCGACCCCGCCGCCGAGTGGGAGGAGACGATGAACAAGGGCCGCGCGCTGTTTCGTGCCGTGGCGCAAGCGGCGAAGGGGTTGTGATGTCGTTCCGACGGATCGATGGATATCCAATCATCTGTTTGCCGGGCAGGAACCATGCTTGATGACCTGATCTCCCGCGCGAGCCTCGAAGGCCTCGCCGGCCCCGCTGCGTTCCGGCGTGGCGAGGAATATGTGGCGGTCGGCGCCGTCGGGCGCCTGCGGATCACCGGCGACCGGGTCGCCGCGAAGGTCGAGGGCACCACCACCTACCGGGTCGAACTGCGCGATGACGACGGTGCGCTGGCCTTCGACTGCAGCTGTCCGCGCGCCGCCGATGGCTACTTCTGCAAGCATGCCGTGGCGCTGGGGTTGGCGTGGCTGGATCAGCCTGTGGCCGAGCGCAAGGCAGGCGCCGCATCCGGCAGGAAAAAGCGGCGCGATCCCTGGCGCAACATCAAGCAGTACCTGACCAAACAGCCTGCGGACACGCTTGTCGAGCTGTTGCTGGAGGTGGCTCAACGCGACGACCGGCTGTATCAGTCGTTGCTGCTGAAGGCTGAGCGCGCTGGCGGCGACAGCGGGAACCAGGCCCAGGCATTCAGGCGGGCGATCGACGAGGCGACACGCAGCCATGGTTTCGTCGACTGGCGCGAGGCCGCCACCTTCGCCGGCGACATGGAGCAGGTGGCCGAATCGATGGCCGAACTGCTCAAGCCGGACACCGCTGTCCTGCTGGTGGAGTTGTCGGAGTACGCCGTTTGGCGGCTCGAAGAATCCTTGCAACAGATCGACGACTCGGATGGCGAAGTTGGTGGCATCGTCCAGGGGCTCGGCGAACTGCATCTGAAGGCATGCATCATGGCCCAGCCTGAACCTGCCGCCCTGGCCGAACGGCTGTTTGCACTGGAAACCTCGCTGCCGTTCGGCCTGTGGAGTTTCGACGTGCTTACGTATCGCGATGTCCTGGGTGCCGCGGGGCTTGCGCGGTATCGGGAAGTGGCGGATGCGGCATGGCGCAAGCTCCCGCCCCGAGATGCGAAGGAGGGCTTCGACGCAGGTCGTTTCGCCATCACCCGCATCATGGAGCGCGTGGCCGAGGCCAGCGGCGATATTGAGGAGCTCGTGGAGATCAAGTCGAAGGATCTCTCATCCGCCTGGAACTACCTCCAGATCGCCGAAATCTGGGCCAAAGCCCGCAAGCCGGCCAAGGCACTGGAGTGGGCCGAACGTGGGTTGCAAGCGTTCCCGACACGCCCCGACAACCGGTTGCGGGATTTTCTGGTGGCTGCCTACCTCAAGCGCAAACGGAACGACGAAGCCTTGCAGCTGACCTGGATCCAGTTCGAAGAGCAGCCCGCGCTCGGCAACTACCAGAAGCTGCATGACGTGGCCAGCAAGCTCGGATGCTGGCCGCAGCAGCGTGACCGGGCCTTGGCGAAGGTGGCCGAGGTGGCGTGGGACGCGCCACGCCATTGGCATCGCACGCTGCCGAAGCCATCGACTCCCGACAGTTCGCTGCGGCTGGCAATCGCGCTGTGGGAAAGGGATCTCGATGCGGCGTGGGAGGCGACCCGGCAGGGCACCTGCAATGCGAACCTGTTGATCGAGCTGGCCAGGAAACTCGAATCCTCGCGACCGGATGACGCCATCAGCCTCTATCGCCGCGTCATCCCCCCCATCGTCGAGCAGACCAACAACCGGGCCTACGCCGACGCCATCACGTTGATACGCCGGATCGTCAGCTTGATGAAAGCGCAGCAACAGTTCGCCCAACTGAGTGCTTACCTCACCGAACTGCGCGCGCGGTACAAGCCGAAACGAAACTTCATCAAGCTGCTCGATGGCATGATGCGGAGCAGCGGGAGCTGATCGGTCGGTGGCCACGGGAGGGTTCCGATAATTCGGCCTATGCTGGCTCATTGCCTTTGCGTTGCGCCACCAGAGACTGGAATGGTTTAGAGTCGACCGTTCAAAGGGTGCGATGCATCGCTGCGTGGCCGGCTGCAAAGGGTGGTTTCGCCAAGTGTGGTAGGCCGGCATCGCAGGGAAGAAAAGAGAAGATGCAGATCACGCCGCACCAGGCCAGGTATTACGCCCATGCACTGACCAGCCGCCAGGATGCCGACGGCATTGGCAGCATCTCGCAGTCGCTGTTCGATGCCAGCGTTGATCTGAATCCTCACCAGGTCGATGCCGCACTGTTCGCTTGTCAGAACCCGTTGTCCCAAGGTGTGTTGCTGGCCGACGAGGTCGGTCTGGGCAAGACCATCGAGGCCGGCCTGGTCATCTCCCAATGCTGGGCGGAGCGGCGTCGCCGCATCCTGATTGTGGTTCCAGCCAACCTGCGCAAGCAATAGCATCAGGAGCTGCAGGAGAAATTCGCGCTCGACTGCATTCAACGCGCTGGTCGAGACGTATGCCGATCAGGTGCTGGCGTTCCAGCCGGCGGTTCGCGTGTTGCTGCCGGACTCGATCTGCTGTGCCAGGTTGTAGAGAATGCGCGCGTCCTCGGCGTCGAGCGTGTCGCCATCGATGCCGCGGAAGTGGTTGTGGAACGCCTTCACGGCGGCGGGGCGGTCCTCCAGCGGATAGCCGACCAGGCCCATCGCCATCCACGGATCGAAGCCGGCTGGCGGATCGATCAGCGTCCCTTGCGGCCACAGTCCGAAGCCGGCGTCGGCCAGCTGCTTCCACGGGAACAGCGGGCCGGGATCGGGTTTGCGTGCAGGCGCGAAATCCTGGTGGCCGACGATCTGCGTGCGCGGGATATGCAGGCGGCTCGTGAGGTCGGCCAGCAGGCGCAGCAGGTTGTCGATCTGCGGCTGCGCGAAGGGCGAGTGGCCGTCGTTGTCGAGCTCGATGCCGATCGAGGCGGAGTTCACATCGGTGATCGTGCCCCAGTGCCCCGGCCCCGCATGCCATGCGCGGCGCTCGTCCGAGACCAGCTGGTAGATATGGCCGTCGCTGCCGATCAGGTAGTTCGCGCTTACCGGGCCACCGCTGTTGGCGGTGCGCAGGGTATCCAGGCTTTCCTGCACCGAATGCTGATCGGTGTAATGCACCACGATCAGCACCGGCCGGCGGATGTCCTGGTTGGGCGACTTCACCCACGTCGCCAGCGGGTTGTGCGGCGGCGCGTGGGCGCAGGCGGCGAGCAGGAGCACGGCGGCGAGCAGGATTGCCTGGCGCCATGCAGAACAAACGGTGGAAAAACGTCGCATCATCGAACTCCGAAAATGGCAGTGCTCGTGCCGCGGCGGCGGTGATCAGTGCGCGCCGAACTGCTCCGCGATCTTCAGCGCGGTCTGGTACGGCTCGGGCTCGTTGCGGTTGCTGAGCAGGATCACGGTGAGGTGCTGCTGCGGCCAGCGCACGATCACGTTGCGAAAGCCGATGCTCTCGCCCGAATGCCACAGCGTGTCGCCGGTGATGCGCCAGCCGTAGCCGTAGCTCGCCTCGTACGGTTCGCCGGTGACCTTCACGTGCGGGCTGAAGGCGAGCCTGCGCGAGGCTTCGCTGAGCAGGCGGTTGTCGTACAGCGCGGCGTCCCACTTCGCCAGGTCGTCGATCGAGGAATAGATGCCGCCGTCGCCGCGGGTGGCGCTGGTGACGCTCTGGTCGGTGCGCGTCCAGTGGCCGTTCTCCTCGCTGTAGCCGTAGGCGCGGTCCGCCACCTCGGGGCCGCCGCGCTCATACAGCAAGGTGTGGTCCATGTGCAGCGGCTGGAAGATGTGCTGCCTGAGATACAGCGGCAGGCTGATGCCGGAGGCGCGCTCCACCACCAGGCCGAGCAGCACGTAGCCCGAGTTGCTGTAGCGGTACGCCGTGCCCGGCGCGAAATAGGTCTTCGGCGTGGCGGCCAGCAGGCGCAGCACGTCGTTGTCGCTGACCTGCCCGGTGGTGCCGGGCGGGATCAAATCCTCGTAGTCGACCAGGCCGCCGGTATGTGTGAGCAGCTGGCGCAGCGTGACGGTGGAGTCCGTCTCCGGCAGCGAAGGCAGCCAGCGGCGCACCGGATCGTCCAGGTTGAGGCGTCCGCCTTCGGCCAGCAGCAGGATCGCCGCGGCGGTGAACTGCTTGCTCACCGAGGCGAGCCGGTAGCTGGTGGCCGGCGTGGCCTTGTCCTCGTCCTCGAGGTTGGCCAGGCCGTAGCTGCGGCGGACGATCGGCTTGCCGTCCTTGAGCACCAGCAGCGAGGCGCCGGGAACATCGCCGGCGTAGCGCTGCATCAGTGCGTCGGTCGGGTCGACCGGCTTGGTGCCGGAGGCGCAGCCGCCGAGCAGGATGGCTGCGGCAAGGCCGACAAAAAGTTTGTGCATGGCAAGTCTCCTCGTTGATCGTGACTGGCCGGCCTCGTAGGGCGGGCACTGCCCGCCGCTCTGCGGTCGCGTGACGAAAAGCCGGCGGGCGGTGCCCGCCCTACGGTGTTCGTGGTGCGCTCACTGCACCGGCACGTCGTAGATCGTATGCGGTGTCGGCTCCGGCGTGAGGGTGTAGTGCCACCACTCCATCGGATAGTTGCGGAAGCCTTCGCGCTGCATCGCGTCGCGCAACAGCAGGCGGTTGGCGTGTTGCTGCGCGGTGACGTCGGGCGTGTCGGTATGCGCGCGCACGTCGAAGAAGTCGAAATCGGTGCCCATGTCCAGCGGCTGGCAATGGCTGCCGTCGGCGGCGCATTGCTGCAGGGTGAGGTCGATGGTGGCGCCGCGGCTGTGGCCCGAGCTTTCCGCGATGTAGCCGTGCAGGAGTTCCGACTTGTCCAGCCTCGGGTAGTGCTGCGGCTTGGTGCGCTGGTCGGCGGGGTCGTGCGCCCAGCGCACGAAGTGCGCCACCGCGCGGGCGGGGCGGTAGCAGTCCCAGATCTTCAGGCGCCGGTGCTGCGCGCGCAGCCCGTGATCGACCCTCGCCAGCGCTTCGGCGACCGGACGCAGCAGCAGGCATTTCGATACGCGATAGCCATCCGCCGGCGTGCCCATGAAATTGTCGCTGCCGGCGTACTTGATGTCCTCGGCCATGTCCGGCACCAGCGTGCGGATGTCGACCAGGTTGGCTTCGGCGGCGGTCCGGGCGGGCGAAAGGTCGGGCGCCTGATCCGCGCGGGTGATTCCGCTGACGGCGACGAGCAAGCCAAGCGCGAGCAGATATCCGGCTTTCGCCGGAGCCCGCCTGCCGGTGGTGATGATGGGGTTGTTCATGGGTGACAGGTCCCGATGCGCTGGAAGTCCAGGTCTTCGTAGTCGGAGCTGAAATCGCCTTGCGGGTCGAGCTTGGCCATGCGCAGGGTGATCGGCTGGCTGGCGGCGGCCGCGTGGAAATCCAGCCACGCATCCAGCTCGCCGTCGTCCCAGTGCACCAGGTAGCGGTCGCCCAGGCGCATCACCGTGCCGGCCAGCGTCGGCGATTTCGCGGCGGCGAAATGCATCTCGCCGTCGCGCGGGCACAGGCTGATGTCGCCGAACCACGGGTCGCGGTACCGCCCGCTCCAGCGCGCCAGTTCGGCGGCGCCGGCCGGCCGTTGCGCCGAGGTGTCCGGCGCGGCCGAGGACGGCGATCGCTGCTTCGCCCGCTGCTCCAGCGCGTCGGCGTACCACTCCACGTCGCGGCTGTCGCCGGGCGCGGTGAAGTGCTTCATCAGCATCTCGCCGAGCACGGTGCGCGCGTCATCCGCCTCGCCGTTGATCATGAACACGAAGCCGCTGTCGCGGTCCGGCAGCAGGGCCAGCATCGAGTACATGCCGTTCAGCGTGCCGGTGTGCCACACGCTCCACCGGCCGTCGACGTCGGCCATGCGCCAGCCGTAGCCGTAGGCCATCACGTGGGTGTTGTCCCAGGCACGGCGCTGTTCGGAAACCGGGATCAGCATGTGCGGTGCCTGCAGCACCTCGCGCTGCACCGGCGACAGCCACTTCAGTTGCGCCGTGGTCGGCACCAGCCAGTTGCGCGCCCAGCTCAGCATGTCGGTGAGGTCGCAGCGGATGCCGCCGGCGGCGGCCGAGGTGATCGCGGGAATCGCGGCGCCCTCGGGTATCGGCACGTTGCGGCCGCCGTCGCGGCGATGCGGCGTGGCCACGTCGCCCACCGCGTCGCGGTTCCACGCGCCGACCTGGCAGCGGTCCAGGTGCAGCGGCTCGAACACTTCGCGTCGCATCAGTGTTTCGTACGGCGCGCCACCCGCCGCGGCGGCCACTTCGCCGGCCACCACGTAGAGCAGGTTGTCGTACTGGTATTGCGAGCGGAAGCTGTAGCCGGGCTTGATGAAGGCCAGGCCGTGGATGATGTCGGCGCGGGTGAACGCGTTCGGCTCCGGCCACAGCATCAGGTCGCCGCCACCCTCGGGCAGGCCGCTGGAATGGGTGAGCAGGTCGGCCACGCGCATGTTCGCGGTGACCCACGGATCGTTCATGCGGAACTGCGGCAGGTACTTGGTGACCGGATCGTCCCAGCGCAGCTTGCCCTGGTCGACCAGCCGGCCGAGCAGGGCGGTGGTCATCGCCTTGCTGTTGGAGGCGATCTTGAACAGGGTCTGCGGCGTGATCGGCTGGCCCGAGCCGGCGACGGTTTCGCCGACGGTGCGCGTATAGACGACCTGGCCGTTCTCGATCACGCCTACGGCGATGCCGGGCAGGTGATAGCGGGCGACGGTGGCGTCGACGATCTTGTCGAGGGCTTGGGTTTCGGGAGCGGGTGTGGCGGTGTGGGCGGTGCCTGCGAGGAATAGGGCGCAGATCAACAGCAGCCCCCTCACCCCAACCCTCTCCCCCGACGGCTTCGCCGTCGGGGGAGAGGGGGCAGGAACAAAGCGCGGTGTACAGGCTCCCTCTCGCCCGGCATCGCCGGGGGAGAGGGCTGGGGTGAGGGGGGCTCCGGATTCAGTGCTTCGCGGCATGGCGCTCGACCTCGCCCCACACGCGCAGCAGGTTGCCGCCCCACAGCTTGGCGATGTCGGCATCGCTGAAGCCGGCCTGGCGCAGCGCGGCGGCGACGTTGCGGGTTTCGCTGGCGTCCTTCCAGCCGGTGATGCCACCGCCGCCGTCGAAGTCGGAGGCGATGCCGACGTGGTCGATGCCGGCGATCTTCACCATGTGCCGGATCTGCTTCACGTAGTCGTCCAGCGTGGCCAGCGGATATTTCTTCTGGATCTCGGCCATGCCGGCTTCCATCTCCGGCCGGTAGTCGTCGCTGTCGCTGTCGTATTCCTTCTCGCCGGCCTGTTTCGCGATGGCGTTCTGCAGCTTCTTTTCCGCGGCCTCGCGGCCCGGGTCCTTCTTCAGGAATTCCTTGTAGGCGACGGCATCGATCACGCCGCCCCTGGCGGCGATCGCGCGCAGCAGGTCGTCGGGCAGGTTGCGCGGGTGATCGAGCACGGCGCGCGCGCCGGAGTGGGTAGCGATGATCGGCGTGCTGGACACCTTGAGCGCATCGCGCACGCAGTTGTCCGAGGCGTGGGAGATGTCGACCAGCATGCCGAGCTGGTTGGCGCGTTTCACCACGGCGCGGCCGAAGTCGCTCATGCCCTTGTCGCCGGCGCTGTTCATCGCCGGCTCGCCATGTTCGGTGTCGGGCAGCGAGCTGGTGCACAGGTCGTTGTTGCCGACGTGGACCAGGCCGACGGAGCGTGCGCCGCGATCGAACGCGGCGTCGAGGCGGCGGATGTCGTGGCCGAGCGAGTAGGCGTTCTCGATCTCGATCGTCGCCGAGAGCAGGCCGGCCTTGTGGTTGGCGAGCAGCTGTTCGGGCGTGGTGGCCAGGCGGATGCGGTCGGGATACATCATCAGCATGCGGCCGATGCCGTCGTATTTCTGGCTGGCCTGTTTCACCGCCTTGGCGTAGCCGGCGGCATCGAGCTGGTGTTGCGGCACCCAGACCACGAAGAACGCCGCGTTCAGGCCGCCGCGCTCCATCTTGCCCAGGTCGACCAGCAAGCGGGTGTCGTGCCCGACGTCGAAGCGCGGCTCGCCCATGTAGTTGAAGGGGATGTCGACGTGGCTGTCGATGGTGACCGGCGGGTCCTGCTGCGCCTGCGCGGGCAGCGTACCGGCGAAGCTCAAGGCGGCGAGAAGGGCGAGGCGGACAGTCGTGTTCATGGCGTTTCCCAGTTCCGGGCCGGCTGTTCGCCGGCGATCATTTCCTCGAAGTGCTGGCGCCGCCGCACCACGGCGTAGCGGCCCCGCTGCAGCAGTACCTCGGCGGCCAGCGGCCGCGAGTTGTAGGTGGAGGCCATCGACGTACCGTACGCGCCGGTGGCCTTGATCAGCAACAGGTCGCCGGCGGCGCATTCGGGCAGTTCGCGTGCGCGGGCGAAAGTATCGCCGGTTTCGCAGACCGGGCCGACGATGTCGTAGGTGGTCATCGGGCGCGGCTCGTCCGATACCGGCACGATGTCGTGCCAGGCGTCGTACAGGCTGGGCCGCTGCAGGTCGTTCATGGCCGCGTCCAGCACCAGGAACGTGCGCTCGATGCCGGGCTTGACGCGGATCACCCGGGTCAGCAGCACGCCGGCTTCGGCGACCAGGTAGCGGCCCGGTTCCAGCAGCAGCTTGCCGCGGTAGTCGGCCAGCGCTTCGCGGATCACGCCGACGTAATCGGCCGCGGCCACCGGCTGGTCCACGCCGGCGCGATAGCACACGCCCAGTCCGCCGCCCACGTCGATGCTGTTGACCGGATGGCCGGCCTGCTCGAGTTCGCGCCAGAACGCGGTGACCCGCTGCAACGCGAGCCGGAACGGTTCGACGCTGAGGATCTGCGAACCGATGTGCACGTGCAGGCCGTCGAGCTGCACGTGGGTGAGCTGGCCGCGTCCGGCGAACCAGCGGCGCGCCTCGTCGATGCTGACGCCGAACTTGTTCTCCGACTTGCCGGTGGAGATCTTCGCGTGGGTCTGCGCGTCCACGTCGGGGTTGATGCGCACGGCGGCGCGCGCGGTCACTTCCTGCGCGCGGGCCACGCGCTGCAGGGTGTGCAGCTCGTCCAGCGACTCGACGTTGAAGCGCATGATGCCGACGTTCAGCGCGCCGGCGATCTCGTCGGCGCTCTTGCCGACACCGGAGAACACGATGCGCTCGGCCGGCATGCCGGCATTGAGGGCGCGGCGCAGTTCGCCGACCGAGACGATGTCGGCGCCGACGCCGGCGCCGGCCATCAGCTGCAGGATGGCGAGGTTCGGGTTGGCCTTGACCGCGAAGCAGATGGTGGCATCGAGCCCGGCCAGCGCGGCCTGCAGCTCGTCGATGCGCTGCCTGATCGCACTCGCGGAATAGGCATGGAATGGGGTGGGAATGCGTTCGGCCAGCTGTCGCAGGTCGACGCCGTCGAACATGCCATGGGCACTATCCGTTTCCCGGATGATTTCCTGCGTTGCCGGGCGGCTCGTCGTCTGCGTGGACATGGACTCGTTGTCAGTGGTTTGTTGCAGTGGTACCGGAAAAAAGAGCGGCCCGCCACCCGGGCAGGCCGCGATCGGGGAGGACGATCAGAAGTTGACGGACATGGTCAGCTGGGTGAAGCGCGGCGACTGGAAGCCCAGCGGTTGGCGGAACGTATCGCTGGTGGAATTGGAGATGGACGTCTGCAGGTCCTGGTCCACCGACGTGGTGTGCTTCTGGTTGAGCAGGTTGTAGACAGCCAGCTTCACACGGAACTCGCCACCCTCGAACGGCTGGATATAGCTGAGGCCGGCGTTGAGCGTGAAGGTCCACGGCAGGCGGCCGTACTTGCCGCGCGGCGAGCGCTCGTAGACGCGATCCTCGGATGCTGGCGCATCGCAGTTCTGTACGCAGATGAAGTAGCTGTGGTAGTTGGTGGCGTCGTAGGGGTTGCCCACGCCGAAACCGGTGATCGGACCGCCGGAGGCCGCGTTAAGGTCGGCGCCAAGCTGCCAGTGCGGGGTGAGCGCGTAGGTGCCGCGCAACTTGAACTGGTGGCGGCGGTCGTTCGGCAGGTAGCCGTTACCGCCCAGATTGGCCCACGGATCGTCGAAGTTCTCGGTGCGGCCGGTATCGTCGAAGTTGGTGTCCGAGTTCACCGGACCTTCCGCGTTGCCGCGGTTCCACGACATCGTGTACGAGGCGTTCATCGACCACTTCTCGTCCCACGCGCGGTTCAGCTGCAGCTCGACGGCGGCATAGGTGCGTTTCGGCTTCACCCAGCCGCGCTGGCCCAGGTAGTTGCCGTCGGAGTCGTACATCGCCCAGCCTTCCTTCGAGGTATCTACGGTGAGGTAGCCATCGGCGGTACCGTCGCAATTGGTGTCGCCCCACACGGTGACCTTCTTGCCCGGGTTGGCCATCACCCAGCCGATGTAGCCGTTCTCGCCGCACTGGGCGGTGGCGCTGATCTCCATGTCGTCGATCGCGTTGTGCAGGCGCCGGTAGGTGGCGCTGGCGCCCCACGACCACTGCGAACTGATCAGCTGCTGGAAGCCCAGGATCGCCTCGTCCTGGTAGACCGGATCCATGTCATGGTCGACCTCGGAACGCAGGTCGCCCACGGTGCCATCACCCTGCGAGTCGTCGACCGCGCCGATCTGCGGCCCGAGCTTCGGGATGGCGTACTCGACGCCGTTGAGAGTCTGGTAGTCCCAGCCGTCGAACGCGTAGTAGGTGCGCTCGTCGAGCAGGCCGCCGGCCTGCTTGATGTTGATCACGTTGGCCACCGGCAGGTAGTAGCGGCCGAGGTTGCCGAACACCTTGGTGCTGCCGTCGCCCTTCATGTCCCAGGAGAAGCCCAGTCGCGGCGCGATCTGCCTGCTCATCTTGATATAGCTGCGGCCTGCGGCATCCTGGTTGTCGAAGCTGTCGTTGCGCACGCCGGCATTGAGCACGAGGTTCGGCGTGACCTGCCAGTTGTCCTCGATGTAGTAAGCGGCGTTCTTGGTCGTGAAGGTGCCGGAGATCTCGTAGCGGCGCGCGCGCACGTACGCGTCGTAGCCCGCCGGCACCACGCCGCCGTTGGAGATGGTGGATCCGGCGCTGGCGGCATACAGGTTGTAGTAGTACGCGCCCGGCCCGGCGTAGTGGCGGCTGTAATCGGACGTGTCGTTCTCGTGGTCGTAGCCGAAGCGCAGCAGGTGGTC
The DNA here is from genome assembly GCA_963707225.1 of uncultured Gammaproteobacteria bacterium. Lineage (GTDB taxonomy): Bacteria > Pseudomonadota > Gammaproteobacteria > Xanthomonadales > Rhodanobacteraceae > Rhodanobacter. The sequence goes on along the minus strand of CAVPQF010000097.1, from coordinate 38,782 downwards.
GCCCAGCGTCCACTCGAAATCGGCACGCGCCTGCTTGCGGGTGTCGTTGCGCTCGTACACGGTCGAATTACTCGTACAACCGAGCTGCACGCCCGGGTCGTGGATCTGCAGGAACGCATTGTTTCCCGACACATAGTTGCAATCGAGGTCCAGCTGCGAGCGAGTGAATGCCTCGCGCTCGTTGCGGCCGTACATCAGCTTCATCGACAGGTCGTTGGTGAGGTAGCTGGTCCAGGTCAGTGCCCAGTTCTTGCCGCCGGTGTCGCTGAAGATCTTGTTGGTTCTGGTATCGATGGTATTGGTGTCGTAGTCATACTTGTAGACGTCGCCGGTGTTCTTGTTCTTGTCGGAGAACGCCATCAGCTGCAGCGCGTTGCTGTCGGTGATGTTCCAGTCGATCGTGGTGCCCCAGAAGCCGGTATCCGAGTTGTTGGAGGTCAGCGTATTGCCGGCATCGTTGGTGTTGCGCGGGCTGCTGCCACGGGCTTCGTACATGGCGAAGATGAACAGCTTGTCCTTGACGATCGGGCCGGACGCCCAGACGTTTGTCTTCACCAGCGAGTCCTGGTCGCGGCTGGCGGTGAGGTAGCGTTTGCCGTCGGCGTCGTAGTGGTCGTCGGCGCGCGAGTGCCAGTTGCCCGGCTCCAGGGTGATCTCCATGCCGCCCTTGAATTCGTTCGTGCCCGAGCGCGCCACGGCGTTGACCACGCCGCCGGTGGTGCGGCCGAACTCGACCGAGTAGCCGCCGGTCTTGACCTGGAACTGGTCGTAGAACGCGAACGGCGCCTCGGAGAAGCCGTTGCGGTTGTAGAAGTCGGTGACGTTGAGGCCGTTGACGTAGAACGCGTTCTCCGCGATCGACGAGCCGCCGAAGGAGATGCCGCCGAAGCCGGCATTGCCCTTGACCACGCCCGGCGCAAGAAGAGCGACCGAGGTGACGTTCTGGTTGACCGGCAGGCGCACCAGCTCGGCGCGGGAAACGTTGGTGGCCGACTCGGTCGAGGTGACGTCGATCACCGGCAGGCCGGTGCCGACGACGTGGATGGTCGACAGCTCGGTGGCGTTCGGCGTGGCGCCCAGATCCAGCGTGGTGGCGTTGCCCAGGCTGACGGTGACGGTGCGCGGCTGGCCCAGCGGCTGACCATCCTTGCTCGCGCTGAGGGTGTAATCACCCACCGGCAGGAACGGGAAGCGGTAGTTGCCGCGCTCGTCGGCGGTAATCGTGCGGGTCAGGCCGGTCGCCGGATTCACCGCGGTGATCACTGCTCCGGGCTGGGCATGGCCCACCACCGAACCGTCGTTGTTGCCTGCGAATGCCGCCGGTACCGCCATGGATGCGAGGCCAAGGCCAAGCGCCATGCAGAGTACGGTTCTGCGCAATGTCCGGGTGTTGCTCATTTCCCCATCTCCCCCATCGACGCCGTCGATGCCATGTTTATGAAAAGCTGCCGGTAGTTATTTGCCGCTGCGTCCGTGCGTCGCTGGCAGGACCTGCCAGTCGAAGTCGTAACCCAATTGGTCGAAATAGATGTTGCCGCCGCGCCATTCGGCCTCGCCGCGTTGCGAGTCCACGTCGTCGGAACGGAAGTGCCGCCTGGGCGGCTGGAAGCGGCGCCCGAAGTCGTCGTTGAACGCGATGCGGTAGTTGTCGAGCCCGCCCAGGTAGAACCATGCCAGCGACTTGTCGTCGCCCGGGCCGGGCTGCAGGCGGCCGGTGGTGACGTCCATCGGCACCCAGCCGTACGGCGCCAGGTACAGGTAGCCCCAGTCGTGGATGTTGCTGTAGCGGCTGCCGTCGTCGCTGCCGTCGTCGAAGTACACCATGCCCGACTGCCAGCGCGTGGGGATGCCGTTGAGGCGCAGCAGGGTCATCAGCAGCAGGGTCTGCTGGCCGCAGTCGGCGTGGCCGGCGTGCAGCGCGTAGTCGCTGATGTTGGAGATCGTCGAGTACTCGCGCGCACCGGCCCACGGAATCCTGTCGACCGCGGCGAACAGTTTCTGCGCGATGCGATAGGGGTTCTTCTCGTCGCCGACCACGTCGTGCGAGAACTTGCGCATCGCGTCGGTGAACACGATGTGCGGCGCACGCTCGGCCACGAACGGCGCCAGTGCCGGCGTGATGGCTTCCGGCTGCACCTTGTCCGGATCGATCGCGTGGTACTGCGCGGACAGGGTCAGCTCGTAGGTGACCGAGAACACCGTCTTCTGGCCGGCCACCGCCGGCTTCTCCAGGTACACCGTGCGCTGCATGGCGGATTCGGGTGCGATCTCGTGCCTGGCCGGCACGCTGGCGACGTAGCGGATGTCTTCCTGCTGGCCGGGCACCGCGCGCGGGTACGGAATCCATGCGCGCACGGTCTCGCCGGCGGGCACGGCATCGGCGTCGACGGTCAGCGTCTGCGTCATGCGCAGGCGGCGCGGCAGCACGCTGCTGCGGTGTTCGGCCAGCGCGGTCTTGTAGATCGCGCGCTGGTGGTCGTTCAGCGCTTCCATCGGGCCGTCGCCGATCGGCGTCTGCACGGCGCGCCGCGCCACCGCTTCGGGGCTGAGCCGGAACAGGTTGCCGGGCGAACGCTTGAAGTACAGCGTCCTGCCGTCGATGACCTGGTGCTCGAACAGGCCGGCCGCGTTCCACTTCGCGAACTCGGCGTCGCTGAGGTCGGGGATCTGCTTGCGCACGCGCGCCTTGACCTCGTCGGCACTCAAGGTGAAGTCGAGCAGGATGCGGCGCATGCGTTCGCGCTGGAAGGCGAGAGCGTTGCGCGTGTCGGCGGACAGGCCGGACTGTGCCAGGGCGCTGGTGATCGCCGCGTCGGCCGCCTTGAAGTGGCCGGCGTCGATCTGGGCGATGATGGGGGTGACGGCCTTGCCGCCGGCGCCGTCGCCGGCGAAGGCAAGCGGTGCGAGAAGCAGCAGGGCGAGCAGGGACACGGCGACGCGCCAGCCATGCGCACGGCGTGCTTTGGGTGCGACAGGTAGCAACGTATCCATCGACAAACGTCCCCGCAACGAATCCCCGAAACCGTTGTGTAACACGCTTGCAAATGCCGGTCAATAATTTATGCTTCAACCGAAGTCGACAAGAATCAGCTATTCCTTGATGGTGGAAACCAGCCAGCCTGCGAATGCCCGCGAACGATCCACGAGGGGATGCATGTGATCCACACGGTATGGCCCTACCTGGCGCTGATGTTGCTGGTCGCCGGCTTGTTTCCGGCCATGGAACGCCGCTTCGGCTGGAAGGTGTTTTCGGTGCTGCCGCCGATCGTGCTGACCTATCTGCTGGTCACCGCGCTGGCGGTTTCCGGTTTGTGGCAGGTCAACGCGGAGATCAAGGCGGCGCAGTCGATGCTGGTCTCGCACATGGTGCCGGCCTTGCTGTTCCTGCTGATGATCAACTGCGACCTGCGCGCGATCTGGCGGCTCGGCCCGCGCGTGCTCGGCGTGTTCGCCTGCACCTCGCTGAGCCTGTTCGTGGCCTTCATCGGCACCTACCTGATCTATCGCCACTGGCTGACCGGCAACGACTGGCAGCCGCTGGCCGCGCTCTCCGGCAGCTGGGTCGGCGGCACCGCGAACATGATCGCGGTGAAGCAGGCGATCGGCATGTCCGACACGTACCTGGCGATGTCGCTGCTGACCGACGCGCTGGGCTACTCGATGTGGGTGGTGGTGCTGTTCTCGGTGGCGCGGCTGGCGCCGGCGTTCAACCGCTGGACCCGGGCGACATCCAGCGGCGACATTCCGCTGGCGCCGGTGAAGGCCAGGGCGCCGACCACCTACGACAGCGTGCTGCTGTGGCTGGGCATGGCGCTGGCGGCGGCGGCGCTGTCGGGCTGGCTGGCCGGCTGGCTGCCGGTTTCCGGCATGATCAGCGCGACCACCTGGACGATCCTGCTGGCCACCGGCTTCGGCCTGGTGGTGGCGCACACGCCGCTGGCGGCGTTTCCGGGCGCCAGCACGATTTCCAGCGCGATGCTGATCAGCGTGGTGGCGGTGCTGGCCTCGCAGAGCAACTTCCAGGGCATCGCCGCGGCGCCGCTGTACCTGCTGTGCGGCGCCACCGTCATCGCGATCCACGCGGTGTTGCTGGTCGGCTGCGCCAAACTTTTCCGCTTCGACCTGTACCTGTGCGGGATCTCCTCGCTGGCGCATATTGGCGGCGTGGCGGCCACGCCGATCCTGGCGGCCAGCTATTCGGCCGCGCTGGTGCCGGTCGGTATCCTGCTGGCGCTGCTCGGCTACATCCTGGGCACCGGCTTCGGCCTGCTGGTGGCGACGATCCTGTCCACGCTGGCGGCCACCTGATGCAGTTTCAACCCGGGACCACGACGATGCCATTTCCCCTGCTTGCCATCACCGCGCTCGCGCTCGCCTTCGCCGGCGCGCCGCTGCAGGCGCGCGAGGCGAACGATGCGCTGACCGTGCCGCCGTCCGGCGTGCTCGGCGTCGGCGAGGCGCAGCTCACGCCCGCGTTCTGGATCGGCCGGCAGGCCGAGCCCGATCGGGTGATCCTCGACCGCGCCGCGATCGGGGCGCAGAACGCGAAGCTGCTGCAGGTCGATCCGTCGATGCACGACCTGCGCGCCTTGCCGAAGACCCTGGGCCGCGAGCAGGTCGCCGGCTGGATCACCGCGCTGTCCGAACGGCCGCAGCGCCCGCTGTTCGACGTGGACGGCCAGCCGGTGCCGGCCGCCACGCTGGATGCCGTGGTCGCCAACCTGGCCGTGGCCGACATTCCCGCGCAGCAGAAGACGCGCTACGGCCTGGTGGTGCGCCGCGCCGCGCTGCGCACGTTCCCCACCGCGCTGCGCGTGTTCAGCACGAAGGGCGACACCGACATCGACCGCTTCCAGGAAACGGCCGAGTTCCCCGGCACGCCGGTGGCGATCGCGCACGCCAGCGCCGACGGCCGATGGCTGTTCGTGGTCAGCCCGCGCTACGCCGCCTGGACCGAGAAAGAGAACGTGGCCGAAGGCAGCGCGGCCGAAGTGTTCGGCTACGCCGACAGGACGCCGTACCGGGTGATCACCGGCGCCGCCCTGCGCACCGTGTTCACCCGCGAGCAGCCGGCGGTATCGCAACTGCAGCTGGACATGGGCACGCGCGTGCCGGTGCTGACGAACCTGCCGCCGGATCAGCCGGTCAACGGCCAGACGCCGTACGCCGCGCACGTGCTCGAACTGCCGTTGCGCAAGGCCGACGGCTCGCTGGGCTTCAGCCCGGCGCTGCTGCAGAAGAACGCCGATAGCGCCGCCGACTACCTGCCGCTGACCCGCGCCAACCTCATCCGCCAGGCGTTCAAGTTCCTCGGCGAGCGCTACGGCTGGGGCCACGCCTACGACGGCCGCGACTGCAGCGGCTTCGTTTCCGACGTGTACCGCAGCATGGGCGTGCAGATGCCGCGCAATACCAGCAAGCAGGCGATCAGCCCGGCGCTGGAACATCGCGCGTTCACCGCGAAGGACAGCCGCGAGGAACGCATCAAGGCCGCGCACGCACTGCAGGTGGGCGACCTGGTCTACATCCCCGGCCACGTGATGATGGTGATCGGCCAGTTGCACGGCCAGCCCTACGTGATCCACGACGTGGGCGGCATGAGCTACCGCAAGGCCGACGGCGGCAAGGCGCATGTCAAGCTCAACGCGGTGTCGGTGACGCCGCTGCTGCCGATGCTGTTCAACGACAAGCAGACCTTTGTCGGCCGCATGACCAGCATCGTGCGCATCCGCCACTGAGCGCGCCTGCACCAAGAAGAAAAAGGACACAGATTCCATGAAGGCTTGCCCATGAAAATCACCGACATCCAGTTCGGCATGCTGCGGGTGCCGCTGAAGACCCCGTTCAAGACGGCGCTGCGCACGGTCAACATGGTGGAGGACATCGTGGTGATGGTGCATACCGACTCGGGCCAGGTCGGTTACGGCGAGGCGCCGGCCACCGCGGTGATCACCGGCGACACCCACGGCTCGATCATCGACGCGATCCGCCACTACATCTCGCCGCGGCTGATCGGCCAGGACATCGCCGAGCTCAACCACCTCACCCAGCTGATCCAGTCCTCGATGGAGAAGAACACCAGCGCCAAGTCGGCGGTGGAGATCGCGGTGTACGACCTGTGGGGCCAGCTCTACAACGCGCCGCTGTACAAGCTGCTCGGCGGCGGCGACCCGGTGATCACCACCGACATCACCATCAGCGTGGATTACATCGACAAGATGGTGGCCGATTCGGTCTCCGCGGTGGAGCGCGGCTTCGAGTCGCTGAAGATCAAGGTGGGCAAGGACATCGGCGTCGACATCGAGCGGGTCAAGGCGATCTACGCGGCGGTCGAAGGCCGCGCGCTGCTGCGGCTGGACGCGAACCAGGGCTGGACCGCCAAGCAGGCGGTGTACGCGCTGCAGACACTGGAGGACGCCGGCATCAAGCTGGAACTGATCGAGCAGCCGGTGAAGGCGCGCGACCTGGCCGGCATGCGCTACGTCACCGAGCGCGTGCACACGCCGGTGATGGCCGACGAGAGCGTGTTCGGCCCGATGGAGGTGATCGAGCTGATCCGCCTGCGCGCGGCCGACATCATCAACATCAAGCTGATGAAGACCGGCGGCATCTCCAACGCGATCCGTATCGCCGACATCGCCGGCATGCACGGCATCGAGTGCATGATCGGCTGCATGCTGGAAACCAGCATCAGCGTCGCCGCCGCCGTGCACGTGGCGGTGGCGAAGTCGAACGTGATCACCAAGATCGACCTGGACGGCCCCTCGCTGTGCCAGTTCAATCCGGTCGACGGTGGGGTAATCTTCAACGAGTCGGAAATCTCGGTGACGGACGCCCCCGGACTGGGCATTCGCGAGATCCGCGGACTGGAGAGCCTGTGAAAAAGTCGCCCACCTACTGCGAACGTCGCCGGGCGCCCGTGGCGGCGGCGCGCTGCGGGCAAATCCGGGTCATTTGGTTCACCAAACTCCCCGAATTTGCCCACAACGCACCTTGCCACGAACGCCCGGCGACGCTCTCGTTACGGCGGTCGAATTTTTCCCAGGCTCTGGAGAGGATCGAAGCCTGATGTCGCCGCTGGTCAAAATCCGTTCGGAACGCGACCAGATGTCGGCAGTGGAGCGGCGCATCGCCGACTTCATCCTGGAGAACGCGCAGCTGCTGCGCGACTACTCCTCGCAGCAACTGGCCAATGCGCTGGGGATCAGCCAGTCCAGCGTGGTCAAGTTCACCCAGAAGCTCGGCTTCAAGGGCTATCCGGACCTGAAGTATTCGGTCGGCGAGGCGATCGCCCGCGCCGACAACGGCGACACGCCGCAGGTCGCGGAAGCGAGCGGCGGCGAAGGGGGCGGTTCGACCGCCGGCAACCTGTGGCGGCGCAAGTCCGAAGCCGAGGAGGCGACGCGGCTGATCAACCCGCCCGAAACCCTGCATGCCGTGGCCGACGCGATCGAGCAGGCCGGACGTGCCGGCAAGGTGTTCATCATCGGGCTGGGCGAGGACGACATCCACGCGCGCGGCTTCGCGCTGAAGCTGTCGCTGCTGGGCATCCTCACCGTGCACAATTTCGACACCGCGCGGATGACCGCGAACGTTTCCGCGGCCAGCGCCGGCGACGTGCTGCTGGTGTTCTCCGAGCACGGCAATCACCCGGCGCTGTGCAAGATCGCCCGCTACTTCCGCGAGCGCCGCGGCCAGGTGATCACGGTGACGCGGCATACCGCGAACCCGCTGCGCACGCTGGCCGACCTCTCCCTGGTGGTGTCGGCGCACGACGAACTGCCGTACGTCCAGCCGCTGCTGTACCAGTCGGCGCTGCAGCACCTGCTCGACGGCGTGTTCGTGCAACTGTGCGAAGGGCACGACGATCGCCACGCGCAACTGCTGGCCAACCTCGACCGCATCCAGCTGATGCTGGAGCCGTGACCACGGGAATCGGGAATCGGGAATCGAGGCAAGAGCAACATCCCTGGCCGACTCCCACATTTGTTGCGTGATGCTCAACTATTGGATGGAAAGCTGATGACTGTTCGCCGCCGCACCCTTGCCCTGCTGACGTTTGCCGTCACGCTTGCCGGAGCCGCGCATGCCGGAGCCGCGACCACGCCCTGGCACGACGCCCGCCAGCTGGTGCTGGTCACCACCGCCGGCTGGAACGCGAACCACGGCACCCTGCGCACGTTCGCGCGCGACGGCGACGGCTGGCAGCAAGTGCGCGCCGCCACGCCGGTGACCATCGGCAAGAACGGCGCCGGCTGGGGCCTCGGCCTGAACGCGCCGCAGCACGACGGGCCGCTCAAGCGCGAGGGCGACAACCGCAGCCCGGCCGGCGTGTTCCGCATCGGCGAGGCGTTCGGCTACGCCGCGCACGCGGCCACCGCGCTGCCGTACCGCGCGCTGACCGCCACCGATTACTGCATGGATGTCAGCGGCACGGCGCAGTACAACCGCATCGTCGACGCCAACGTGGTCGGTGCCGACGCGGTGAAGGGTTCCAGCGAGCCGATGCGGCGCGACCTGCACGTGAACGGCGACCAGCGCTACCGGCTCGGCTTCGTGATCGAGCACAACGCGCAGGCGGCGCCGCAGGGCGGCAGCTGCATCTTCGCGCACCTGTGGAAGTCGCCCATCGACGCCACCACCGGTTGTACCGCGATGGCCCCGGCGCTGATGCAGTCGCTGCTGGCCTGGCTGAAGCCGCAGCGGCATCCGGTCTTCGTGCTGCTGCCGCAGGCCGAGTACGAGCGGTTGTGTGTCGAGTGGCAACTGCCGGTAGTCGCCGCCGCGGATGCCGCGCGGTGAGTGCGACCACCCGGGTCCTGACCGGGCTGGCCACCGGCGCGCTGATCGGCCTGCTGCTGGCCGGCTGGGACGAAACCGTGGCGCTGCAGGTGGCCAACGTGGCGCAGCCGCTCGGCAAGCTGTGGCTGAACGCGCTGCAGATGACCGTGGTGCCGCTGGTGCTGGCGCTGGTGGTGGTGGGCGTCAACACTGCTACCGATGCGGCCGCCTCGGGCCGCATCGCGCGGCGCGCGATCGTGGTGTTCATCGTGGTGCTGACCGGCGGCGCGGTGTTCGCGGCGCTGGCCGCGCCGCTGGCGTTCGCGCTGTTCCCGCACAATCCGGCGCTGGTCGCCGCGCTCAATCACGCCAGCATGCCCGCGGCCGCGCAGGCGGCGCCGGTGAACTGGATCGACACGCTGGTGGCGATCGTGCCGAACAACGCGATCATGGCCGCGGCGCAGAGCGCGATGCTGCCGCTGGTGGTGTTCGCGCTGTTCCTCGGTTTCGCGCTGACCCGGATCGCGCCGGCGCGGCGCGCGCTGCTGATGGAATTCTTCCAGGCGATCGCCGACGCGATGATCGTGATCGTGCGCTGGGTGCTGTGGATCGCGCCGCTGGGCGTGTTCGCGCTGATCCTGTCGGTATGCGCGCGCTCGGGACTGGGCATGCTCAGTGCGCTCGGCGTGTACGTGCTGGTCGAGTGCCTGCTGTACCTGGCGGTCACCGTGATGATGCTGCCGCTGGCGGTGGCCTTCGGCGGCGAGCGGCTGCGCCGCTTCGCGCTGGCGCTGGTGCCGGCGCAGGCGGTGGCGATCAGCACGCAGTCGTCGCTGGCCTCGCTGCCGGCGATGCTGGAAAGCGCCGACCGCCGGCTCGGCTACCCGAAGCAGGTGGCCGCGCTGGTGCTGCCGATGGCGGTGAGCCTGTTCCGCCTGACCAGCCCGGTGCAATACGTGACCTCGGCGGTGTTCATCGCCTGGGCCTACGGCATCGACCTGTCCACCGCGCAGCTGCTCGCCGGCGCGCTGCTGGCGGTGGTGATCAGCCTGGGTTCGGTCGGCCTGCCGGGCCAGGTCACCTTCATCGCCACCAACCTGCCGGTGGCCCAGGCGATGGGCCTGCCGCTGAGCCCGCTGGGCCTGATGCTGGCGGTGGACACCCTTCCCGACGCACTGGCCACGCTGGGCAACGTCACCGCCGACCTCACCGCCACCAGCGTGGTGGCGCGGCAGTCGCGGCGCGATACCGCCTGAGCGGAGGCCTGCCAGATGCGGCCGGCGCCGCTGGCGGAACCGGGGCGGACGGCACGGCTATAATGCCGTGCCCGGCGCGCTGCGCCGTCATGTCCCGCAAGGCGCGCCATGCTCCTGATGATCGACAACTACGACAGCTTCACCTACAACCTCGTGCAGTACCTGGGCGAGTTGGGGCAGGCGGTCAAGGTGGTGCGCAACGATGCGCTGGACGTGGCCGGCATCCGCGCGCTCAAGCCCTCGCACATCATGATTTCGCCGGGACCGGGCACGCCGGATGATTCGGGCGTGTCGCTGGACGTACTGCGCGAGTTGGCCGGCGAGATCCCGGTGTTCGGCGTGTGCCTGGGCCACCAGGCGATCGGCCAGGTATTCGGCGGCAGGGTGATCCGCGCCAGGCAGATCATGCATGGCAAGACCTCGCCGATGATCCACCGCGGGCAGGGCGTGTTTGCCGGCCTGCCGAATCCGTTCGAGGCCACGCGCTACCACTCGCTGGTGGTGGAGCAGTCGTCGCTGCCGGATTGCCTGGAAGTCACCGCGTGGACGGAAAACCCGGACGGCTCGATCGACGAGATCATGGGCCTGCGCCACAGGACGCTGGCGGTCGAGGGCGTGCAGTTCCATCCCGAGTCGATCCTGACCCAGCACGGCCACGACCTGCTGCGCAATTTCCTGGGCCAGCCGCTGAAGGCGGCGGCATGAACGGTCAGGTTCGCCCGATCACCATCACGCCGCAGGAAGCCCTGCAGCGCACGATCGAGCATCGCGAGATCTTCCACGACGAGATGATCGCGCTGATGCGCCAGATCATGAGTGGCGAGGTGACGTCCGTTGATGACCGCTGCGATCATCACCGGCCTGCGCGTGAAGAAGGAAACCGTCGGCGAGATCACCGGCGCGGCGCGGGTGATGCGCGAGCTGTCGGCGAAGGTGGACGCGCCGCCGCACGCGCACTTCGTCGACATCGTGGGCACCGGCGGCGACGGTTCGTCACAGCTTCAACATCTCCACCACGGCGATGTTCGTCGCGGCGGCGGCCGGCGCGCGCATCGCCAAGCACGGCGGTCGCAGCGTGTCGTCGAAGTCCGGCAGCGCCGACGTGCTGGAGGCGCTGGGCGCGGCGATCGAGCTGGCGCCGGCGCAGGTCGCTGCGTGCATCGAGCCGAGACCGGCATCGGCTTCATGTTCGCGCCGAACCATCATCCGGCGATGAAGGTGGTGGCGCCGGTGCGCAGGGAAATGGGCGTGCGCACGCTCTTCAACATCCTCGGCCCGCTGACCAACCCGGCCGGCGCGCCGAACATCCTGATGGGCGTGTTCCATCCCGACCTGGTCGGCATCCAGGTGCGCGTGCTGCAGCGGCTCGGCGCGCGGCATGCGCTGGTGGTGTGGGGCCGCGACGGGCTGGACGAGATCTCGCTGGGCGCGGCCACCCTGGTCGGCGAACTGCGCGACGGCGTGGTGCGCGAGTACGAAGTGGAGCCGGAGGATTTCGGCCTGGCGATGGCGTCCAGCCGCAACCTGCGCGTGGAGAACGCGGAGGAGTCGAAGACGATGCTGCTGGACGTGCTGCAGGGCCGCCACGGCGTGGCGCACGACATCGTCTGCCTGAACGCCGGCGCGGCGCTGTACACGGCCGACGTGGCCGCTTCGATCGGCGAGGGCATCGATCTCGCCCGCGCCACGATTGCCAGCGGTGCCGCGCATGCGAAAATGCACGCCTTCGTGGCGGCCAGCCGACGGCTTGCCAATCCGCAGTAAGGCGTACATGGTGCGCGAAGCTGCCGCGGCCCGGTGCGCCGGTGCTCATGTCGCGCACGGGATGCGCTCCCATACCACCAGTGAGATGCCATGACTGACATTCTCAATCGCATTCTTGCCCGCAAGGCGGAAGAGGTCGCCGAACGCCGGGCCCGGCTGCCCGAGGCCGAACTGATCGCGCGCATCGCTGACCTGCCCGGCACCCGCGGTTTCGCCGCGGCGATCGAGGCGAAGATCGACGCCGGCCTGCCGGCGGTGATCGCCGAGGTGAAGAAGGCCAGCCCGAGCAAGGGGCTGATCCGCACGGATTTCGACCCGGCGGCGATCGCGAAGAGCTATGCGGCCGCCGGCGCGGCGTGCCTGTCGGTGCTGACCGACAGCGACTTCTTCCAGGGCAGCGAGGCGTTCCTGCAGCAGGCGCGCGAGGCGTGCTCGCTGCCGGTGCTGCGCAAGGACTTCATCATCGACGCGTACCAGGTGTACGAGGCGCGAGCGATCGGCGCCGACTGCGTCCTGCTGATCGTCTCGGCGCTGGACGACGACGTGCTGCTGCAGCTGTCCCTGCTGGCCGCGGAGCTCGACCTGGACGTGCTGTGCGAGGTGCACGACGAGGAGGAGCTGGAGCGCGCGCTGGCGTTGCCGGTGCCGCTGATCGGCGTGAACAATCGCAACCTGCGCAGCTTCGAGACCTCGCTGGAGACGTCGCTGGCCCTGCAGGAACGGGTCGAGTATGACCGCGTGCTGGTGGCCGAATCCGGCATCCATACGCCGGAAGACGTGGCCCGCCTGCGCGAAGGCGGCATCCAGGCGTTCCTGGTCGGCGAGGCGTTCATGCGCGCCGAAGACCCGGGTGCCGAATTGCGGCGGCTGTTCTCGACCCCGTGACCGTGATGCCGGAACAGGAGGCGCTGGCGCCAGCGGATGCGGCATTGCCGCGCGTGGTGCTGTTCGATTTCGACGGGGTGCTGAGCCGCGGCGATTCGTTCTACCTGTTCATGCGCGAGCGCTACCGCCGCTCGTGGTGGCGCCGCCTGCTGGCCTTGCTGAGCACGCCGCTGCTGCTGTTGCTGCTTCCGTTCTCGCGCTGCCTGCCGATGCGCCTGCTGGTGCGCATCGCGCTGCTGGGGCTGGGCGAACAGCGCTACCAGGTTGCCGCGAATGCCTTCGCCGCCACGCTGGCGCGGCGGCCGAAGCAGTTCTGCCGCGATGGCCTGCAGGCGTTGCGCCGGCACCAGGCGCAAGGCGACCGGGTGATCGTGGTGACCGGCTGCGAACACACCCTGGTCAGCGGGATCCTGCAGCAGCTGGGCCTGGCCAACCTGGAGATCGTCGCCTCGCAGCTGCGCCCGGGCTGGCTCGGCATGCGGCCGCGGTGGCACAACGTGGGCCGGCGCAAGGTGCAGTCGCTGGCCCGGCACGGACTCGGCGAGTGGCAGGTGGCGTACGGCGATTCCATGCATGACGCGGCGATGCTGAAGCTGGCCGCCGAGGCAGTGCTGGTCAACGGCACGCCCGCGCTGTGCAAGAAAGTCGAGAAGGCGCTGGGCCGCGCAGTCACCCGCGTCGAGTGGTTCTGAGCGCGACCGCATGATCGGCGCGCGCCGCGCTCCTACAGTTTCGTAGGGCGGGCACGGCCCGCCGGTTTTGCCTGGCGAGAGCGGCGGGCCGTGCCCGCCCTACCTAGCAACCGTCGGCAGTGGAATCACGTCCTCACGCCTATAGCAGCGTCTGCACCAGCTGGCCCAGGCTGATCAGCACGATCAGGCTGCCCACGGCGGCCATCACGGCGTGCTCGGGCAGGTGGCGCACCAGCCAGGCGGCGAACGGCGCGGCGATCGCGCCGCCGGTGAGCAGGCCGAGCACGATCGGCCAGTGCCCGACGCCGACATGCCAGACCAGGGTGGCCGAGACACACACCGTCACCACGAATTCGGCCGCGTTGACCGAGCCGATCGTGCTGCGCACGGCGCCGCCGCGCGCGATCAGGGTGCTGGTGGCCAGCGGCCCCCAGCCGCCGCCGCCGATCGCGTCGAGCAGCCCGGCGAAGAAGCCCAGCACGCCGCTGTGCTGTACCTGGTGGCGGGTCAGCCGCTTGCCGAAGGCGCGCAACAGCACCATCGTGCCAAGGATCAGCAGGTAGGCATTGACCCAGGGGCGGATCGCTTCGCCCGGCACGCTGGCCAGGAAGGTCGCGCCGAGGATGCCGCCGATCGCACCGGGAATGGCCAGTTGCCAGAACAGTTTCCAGCGCACGTTGCCGAACCAGGCGTGCGATGCACCGGAAATGCCGGTGGTGAACACCTCGGCGGTATGCACGGTGGTGCTGGCCACCGCCGGCGGCAGGCCCAGCGCCAGCAGGATCGAGTTGGAGACCAGGCCGTAGGCCATGCCGAGCGCGCCATCGACCAGTTGGGCGAGCAAGCCGACACCGACAAAGATGAGGAACTGTCCGTAATCCAAGCGTCGTCTCGCAACCGGTGGCGGAGCGCCATCCTCGACCAGTCTTCGTAAAAAGACGGTTCAGATGGCAGAGGGTGAGCCCCGCGCGAGTCAGCGCGTGCCGCGCACCACGATGGTCTTGCCGGAGACGTCGATCATGCGCTGCTCCTCCAGCTGCTTGAGCACGCGGCCGACCATCTCGCGCGAGCAGCCCACGATGCGGCTCACTTCCTGGCGCGAGATGCGGATCTGGGTGCCGTCCGGGTGAGTCATCGAATCCGGCTCCTGGCACAGGTCGAGCAGGGTGCGCGAGATGCGGTTGGTGACGTCCATGAAAGCCATGCGGCTGACCTGGCGCGAGGTGCGCAGCAGGCGGTTGGTCAGCTGCGCACCGATCGCGAACAGGATCTTCGGGCATTCCTCGCGCAGCGGGCCTTCCATCAGCTGGAACAGGCGCTCGTAGCTGACTTCGGCCATCTCGCACGGGGTGCGCGTGCGCACCATCGACTCGCGCTGGGCCTGCTCCACGAACAGGCCCATCTCGCCGATGAACTGGCCGCGGCTGATGTAGGCAAGGATCAGTTCGCGCCCCTGCTCGTCCTCGGTGCACACCGCCAGCGAGCCCTCGACCACGTAATACAGGGTATTGGCCGGGTCGCCGGGGCGGATGATCGCGGTCTTGCCCGGGTAGCGCCGGCGATGGCACAGCGCCAGGAAACGTTCCATCGCGGCTGGGTCGGGTGCGAAGCCGAGCGGGGCCTGCGAGCGTTCAAAAGCCTGTTGGAGCTGGTACTTGAGTTGCGCCACGATCATCCCCTACAGATGGTTGTCATTACAGCGGCAGTCGTTGCCACGCGCCATGCGCGTCGCTGAACCATCCTTGCAAGCTTGGCATTATGGCAAACCCGGGCGCTTGTCGCAGGTTCAATTTCTTTTCCTTTTGCCGCATACTTCGCGGTCTTCCGGATGCGGCAAGGTTGCCACATGCGGTTCACAAGGGTCGTGCAGGCTGCGCGCCTGTGCTTCACACCATCTCGCGGGGACCCTTGTCGCTAACCCGCCTCTGCTGCTGGCCGAACACCCGGTCATGGAGAGCCGCCCGTGGTCAAACCACTTCCCCGTCTGCGCCTGCAGGGTTTCAACAACCTGACCAAGGCGTTGAGCTTCAACATCTACGACATCTGCTACGCGGTGTCCGAGGATCAGCGCCGGCGCTACATCGAGTACATCGATGAGCAGTACGACGCCGACCGCCTGACCCAGATCCTCACCGACGTGGCCGAGATCATCGGTGCGAACATCCTCAACATCGCGCGCCAGGACTACGACCCGCAGGGCGCCTCGGTGACCATGCTGATCTCCGAGGAGCCGGTAGTCGAGAAGCTCGGCCGCGACTCGATCGCCGGCGCCGTGGTCGCGCACATGGACAAGAGCCACATCACTGTCCATACCTACCCGGAAACGCATCCGCACAACGGCATCGCCACCTTCCGCGCCGACATCGACGTGGCCACCTGCGGCGTGATCTCGCCGCTGAAGGCGTTGAACTACCTGATCGACAGCTTCGAGTCGGACATCGTGGTGTGCGACTACCGCGTGCGCGGCTTCACCCGCGACGTGAAGGGCAAGAAGCACTTCATCGACCACAAGATCAATTCGGTGCAGGACTACCTGGCCAAGCACATCCGCCAGAAGTACGAGATGTTCGACGTCAACGTGTACCAGGAGAACATGTTCCACACGAAGATGCACATCAAGGACTTCGACCTGGACACCTACCTGTTCGAGTCGCACGCCGACGACCTCTCGTTCAAGGAGCGCCAGCGCATCGAGTCGCTGCTGCGCCGCGAGATCGAGGAACTGTTCCACGGCCGCAACCTGATGTGACGAAAAGCCCGCCGAAAGGCGGGTTTTTTCTGGTGCGCCAGGCATGGCGCGTAGCGCCGTGACTGGCGCTGTTCTGATCGCTGTGGTGGCGATCGGGGCGACTTGAAGGTGAAAGTCCTTGACCCGCCCGGCAGGGGGAAAGGGTATAGCCGAACAGCAAGGGTGTCCGTCGCGGGGCGGAATCTGACAACAGGAAGCGGATAGTGGCGGCGTAGCGGGGTGAGGCAGCCAAAAAGGCCAAAGCCCGGTACTTGCACGGAACGCTACGACGTAGATCCGACGGGCATCCCGCAAGGGGACTTCCTTCGGTCGTAAGCGGGAAGGCAGGTGCGTCTTGCCCTGGGAGATCTGTCTTCCTGCCGAAAGGCTGGGAGTACCGCAAGGTGATGTGATGGGCGGGCAGGAGTCAGCCGACGCCGTAGTAGTCGCTGGAACCGGAGCGATGAAGGGCAGAACCTGTCACGAGTGGCGAGTCAGAAGTGATCTGTGCGCGTCTAGAACTGAAGCCTCAAGGACGATGAGGGCCTGCGATCAAGACTGGAAGGGACGGTATCCCGGAAGGTGATCAAGGTGTTCGAAAGACGACAGGCGACACGTCAAACGAAACAAGCTCAAGGTCACTGTGTTCGTGTGAACATGGGGATCGACAGGAACCGCCGTATGCGGAACCGCATGTACGGTGGTGTGGGAGGGCGGCCGGGGCAACCCGGCCCCCTACCTGATCGGTCCTGCTTGCCTGTGGGTATCGGCATTACACGCGGTACGCCACCGTCTTCATCAGCATCGAGCTGGCGTGCATCAGCTGCGGCAGCGGGAACGGCAGTTCGACGCCACCGCGTTGCTGCGCGGCCTGCGCGTGGCGGATCTCGTCGGACTGCATCTGCGCCAGCACGGCGCGCGAGCGCTCGTCCTGCGCGGGCAGCTTTTCCAGGTGCTCGGCGAGATGGGCTTCCACCTGGCGTTCGGTCTCGACCACGAAGCCGAGGCTGAGCGGATCGCCGGCCAGCGCGGCGGCCGCGCCGATCGCGTAGCTGCCGGCGTACCACAGCGGGTTGAGCAGGCTCGGGCGGCTGTCCAGCTGCTGCAGGCGCTCGGCGCACCAGGCCAGGTGGTCGGTCTCCTCGACCGCCGCGTGCAGCAGGTGCTGGCGGTTGTCGGCGTTGCGTGCCAGTGCGGCCTGGCCGAAATACAGCGCCTGCGCGCAGACCTCGCCGGTATGGTTGACCCGCATCAGTCCGGCGGCGTGGCGGCGTTCGGCGTCGTCCATGTCCGTCTCGGCGATGCCGTTGGCGGGCGAGGGCCGATGCGCGGGCGGTGCACCGGCGATCGCCTCCAGCGCGCGTTCACAGCCGGCCAGCAGGCGGTCGAGGGGGCTCAGTGTGCGCACGGTCATGGGCTTTCCTGGTTTGAAGAAGGCTGTTCGAGTTGCTGGGCCAGCACGGTCAGCGGGTGCCGGGTCGGCCAGTGCAGCCCTTGGGCGCCGATGCGGGTGCCCAGGCGCAGGCGAGCCGATATTGGACGACAACAGCCATTGCGGGTCCAGGGTGGCGGCTTGCCGCCCGCAGGCGCGTGCAGGGGGACTTTTCAAGCGGCCTGGTGATCATGCTATCATTGCCAGCTCACAGCTCGCCGGTCGGTGGGCTTGCGCCACGGATGACGGCTCCGCTATCATCTCGCGCCTTTGTTCCACCGAAGCATGCTTTCTCGAATCATGCGTACCGCCTCACGGCGGCAGACAGGTATTCTGAAATGAAAACGTTTAGCGCCAATGCCGACAACGTCAAGCGCGACTGGTTCGTGGTCGATGCCACGAACAAGACGCTCGGTCGCCTGTCGACCGAAATCGCCCGTCGTCTGCGCGGCAAGCACAAGCCGGAATACACCCCGCACTGCGACACCGGCGATTATATCGTGGTGATCAACGCGCAGAAGGTGCACGTCACCGGTGCCAAGCTGGACGACAAGAAGTACCACCGTTTCACCGGCTACGTCGGCAACCTGAAGACCACCAGTCTGAAGGACCTGCTGGCGACCTACCCGGAGCGCGTGATCGAGATCGCCGTCAAGGGCATGCTGCCGAAGAACCCGCTGGGCCGCGAGATGTACCGCAAGCTCAAGGTCTACGGCGGTGCCGAGCATCCGCATACCGCACAGCAGCCGCAGGCGCTGGAGATCTAAGGAAATGACCATGGCAATCCAGCAGAATTACGGCACCGGCCGTCGCAAGACCTCCGCCGCCCGCGTGTTCCTGCGCAAGGGCAAGGGCGCGATCGAAGTCAACGGCAAGTCGCTCGAGGCCTTTTTCGGCCGCGAGACCTCGTGCATGATCGTGCGCCAGCCGCTCGAGCTGACCCAGAGCACCGACAAGTTCGACATCAAGGTGACGGTTGCCGGCGGTGGCATCACCGGCCAGGCCGGCGCGATCCGCCTGGGCATCGCCCGCGCGCTGATCGAGTACGATGAAAGCCTGAAGTCGCCGCTACGCAAGGCCGGTTTCGTGACCCGCGACGCCCGCGAGGTCGAGCGCAAGAAGGTCGGTCTGCACAAGGCACGTCGCGCCACCCAGTTCTCCAAGCGCTAAACTAAGCACCTAGCCCCGTCGCCAAGCGGTAAGGCACCTGACTCTGACTCAGGCATTCGGTGGTTCGAATCCATCCGGGGCTGCCACATCCAGATGCCGACACCCGCAGTGATGCGTGGTGATCCGGCCGAGAAGCCCGCCTCATGGCGGGCTTTTTCGTTTGGTGCGCCCGGCAGGGCCGCGTAGCGCCGTGACTGGCGCACCCAAAAGACGGCCCGCAGGGGCCGTTCCTTTGGACGTGACGATGCGGCGGATCTCACATCTCCCTGTCGCCGATCAGCACCACGTCGGCCGGACGCCGTGCGAACAGGCCCACGGTGACGATGCCGGGCAGCTGGTTCAGTTCGCCCTCCAGCGCGGCCGGGTCGACGATCTGCCAGCCGTGCACGTCGATGATCCAGTTGCCGTTGTCGGTGACCACACCGTCGCGCCACACCGGCTGGCCGCCGCGCTTGACGATCTCGCGGCCGACCAGGCTGCGCGCCATCGGGATCACCTCGATCGGCACCGGGAACTTGCCAAGCAGCTCGACTCGCTTGCTGGAATCGATGATGCAGACGAACTTTTCGCTGGCCGCGGCCACGATCTTCTCGCGCGTCAGCGCGGCGCCGCCGCCCTTGATCAGGCGCTTGTACGGGTCGCATTCGTCGGCGCCGTCGATGTAGATCGTCAGCGGGCCGGCGGCGTTGAGATCGAGCACCGGGATGCCGAGCCGCTTCAGCTGCGCGGTGGACTGTTCCGAACTGGATACCGCGCCCTGGATGCGATCCTTCAGGTCGGCCAGCGCGTCGATGAAGAACGCCACGGTGGAGCCGGTGCCGACACCGACGATGGCACCGTCCTCGACGTAGCGGATCGCGGCCTCGCCAGCCTGGCGTTTCTCGTTTGCGTTGCTCATCGGTGGATTCCGGTGGAGGGTGGTCGGGTCGCGCTCATTCCAGCGCGAGGATGTATTTCCAATGCGCCGCGTCGACCGGCATCACCGACAGCCGGTTGCCCTTGCGCAGCAGCGGCATCTCGACCAGCGCATCGTGGCCCTTGAGTTCGTCCAGGCTGATCGTGCGCTTGAGCTTCTTCACGAATTTCACGTCGACCAGCATCCAGCGCGGGTTGTCGCGTGAGCTGCCCGGGTCGAAGTACTTGCTCTTCGGGTCGAACTGGCTGGGGTCGGGATACGCGTCCGTGGCCACTTCGGCGATGCCGACGATGCCGGGCACGGCGCAGTTGGAGTGGTAGAAAAACACCTTGTCGCCCGGGCGCATGCCGTCGCGCATGAAGTTGCGCGCCTGGTAGTTGCGCACGCCGTCCCAGGCCTCCCGCTTCTTGCGCTTCAGGTCGTCGATCGAGAACGCGTCGGGTTCGGACTTCATCAGCCAGTGGTTCACGCGGCGGTCTCCGGTGCTGGGGCGGGTGCGTGGCAATCGATCAGCTCGCGCTCGGTGGCGACGAAGTCGAGCGGGACGTCCCAGTGTTCCTCGTCGAGCCCGGGCAATTCCTGGAACGCATAACCGATGCCGACCAGCAGCGGTTCGGTCGGACGCACCTGCTCGTTGAGGAAGGCGAAGCTGCGGTCGTAGTAGCCGCCGCCGTGGCCGAGCCGACGACCGCGGCGGTCGAAGCCGAGCAGCGGCACGAGCACCAGGTCGAGCTGGAACGGCTCCAGCAGCTCGGCCGGCGCAACCGGCTCGGGGATGCCGTAGCGGTTCGGCTGCACCGCGTCGCCGGACTGCCACGGCGCGAAGCGCAGGTGCTTGTTGCGGCCCGCCACCGGCAGCAGGAACTGCTGGCCGCGGCCCGCCAGCGGCGGGATCACCAGGTTCAGCGGCAGCTCGCCGTGGCTGGCCCAGTAGCCGGCCACGCGCGCGTCGGTGAAGTATTCGGGCAACTGTTCGAGGCTGCGGCGCAGACCCTGCGCGGCGGCGATG
The DNA here is from genome assembly GCA_963707225.1 of uncultured Gammaproteobacteria bacterium. Classification (GTDB taxonomy): domain Bacteria; phylum Pseudomonadota; class Gammaproteobacteria; order Xanthomonadales; family Rhodanobacteraceae; genus Rhodanobacter. Next base: position 18,149 of record CAVPQF010000097.1, on the reverse strand, counting down.
CGCTCGGCCGGCGACAGCGCGCGACGTTGCTCGGCGAGGCGCTGGCGAAGCTCGCGTCGTTGGGCGGGGGCGTCCACGTTTCGCGCAGCTCCGTCGTCGTTCGCCCCGTTCGTCGCGGGACGAACGGGGCGGGGGAATGAGTGGCGTCAACCGCGATGCCGCTGCCCACCAAACGACCTTGATCCACGATGGATCAGGTGGGAGAGCTACATGGCCTCAAGGCTTTCCGCACGTGGCGGACATGCACAACAGCCGATGTGAAGCCGACCCGGGGCCGTATTTAGGAACAAGGCAAATGTAAGAGTGTGCTGGCGCACATCGCAGAAAACGCCGGGGATGATTTTAGGCGCTTGCCCCGGAATGTGCCACTGCCGACGGAGGGCCGATGTTCATCCGGCCGGGGCCGGTCAGCGCTTGAGCGGCTCGCCATCGAGCGCGGCATCCAGCTTGCTGCGCAAGGCAGCGAGGCCGTCGCTGAGGCGCTGTTCCTGGCTGTCGTGCTGCTTGCGCAGGCTGAGGAACTCGTGCGCCACGCTGATCGCGGTGAGCACCGCCAGCCGTTCGAAACTCGGGGCCTTCGCGTTCGCGCGCAATTCGCGCATCTTGCGATCGAGGAAACCGGCGGCTTCGAGCAACCCGTCGCGCTCCTCCGGCTCGCAGGCGATCAGGAATTCTCGGTCGATCAGTCGCAGCGCGACCGGCTCACTGCTGGACATGGTTTCTATCAGCCATTGCTTTCAAGCGATTTGAGCCGCTGGATCATCGCCTCGACGCGGCTGCGGGCCTGTTCGTTGCGAGCCAGCAGGCCTGCGCGCTCGCCGGACAACTGGTCCTGGCTCTGGCGCAGGCTGCGGTTTTCCTCGGTGAGCCGGCGCACCGTGTCGAGCAGCCGGTCAAGCTGCTGGGCCAGGGCGGCCAACTCTTGATGGACCGGATCGGGCGGGGTGGGCTCAGGCGTACTCATGCCAGAAACTATAACAGGACGCCGGTGGAAATCAGCCGTCGGCGGCCGCGGCGACGGCACGCCCGGCGGCTGCATTAAACTGGCGGCCATTCCCAGCAGGAGCACCGCCATGACGGCACCCGGACTTGTGGGCCACGACGATATCGATGCCCTGATCATGCGCCTGCGCCTGGGCACCGAGGCCAGCGAATTGCATGGCTCGCTGTGCGGCTACCTGGCCGGCGGCGGTTCGCTGCGCGGCACGTCCGTGCTGGCCGCGCTGCAGCTCGACGGCGAGACAAGCAGTCCCTCCGCGGATGACCTGGCCTTGCTGGACCGGCTGGCCCGGCAAAGCGAAAGCGAGCTGGCCGACCCCGAGCTGGGCTTCGAGCCGCTGCTGCCGGAGGACGACCGTCCGCTGGAAGAGCGCGCCGAGGCGATGGTCGACTGGTGCCGCGGCTTCCTCGGCGGCTTCGGCCTGGCCGGCACGGCGGCGCATGCGCAACTGTCGGACGAGGCGCAGGAAGTGCTGCGCGACCTCGGTACGATCGCCGCGTCCTCGTTCGATTTCGGCAGCGAGGACGAAGACGAGGATGCGCTGATCGAGGTGCAGGAATTCGTGCGCGTCGCCGCGATGCTGCTGCATACCGAGTGCGCCGCGACCGGCCCGTCCGCCAGCGGCACCGTGCATTGATCCCGAGCGCCCCGAAACTGGCCGCGCTGGCGATAGGCCCGGACGAATTCGCGCGGCGCCGGCGCCAGCTGATGCAGATGGCCGGCGAGGACGCGGTGTTGCTGGTCGCCGCCGCGCCCGAGCGCATGCGCAATGCCGATGCGGCGTGGCCATACCGGCAGGATTCGGACTTCCATTACCTGGCCGGTTTTCCCGAATCCGACGCGGTGCTGGCCTTGCTGCCGGGGCGTCGGCATGGCGAGGCGGTGTTGTTCTGCCGCGAGCACGACCCCGGGCGCGAACGCTGGCATGGCCAGTCGATCGGCACCGAGCGCGCGGTGGCCGACTACGGCATGGACGACGCTTTTCCGATCGAGGACATCGACGACATCCTGCCCGGCATGATCGAGGGCCGCGGCCGGGTGTACTGCCACTTCGGTCGCGAGCCGGAGTTCGATGCGCAACTGCTCGGCTGGATGCGCCGCCTGCGCCAGCTGCGCGGCGGCGGCGTGGTGCCGAAGGAATTCGTCGCGCTCGGCCACCTGCTGCACGACCTGCGCCTGTACAAGTCGCGCGCCGAACTGAAGCTGATGCGTGCGTCCGCGGCGATCGCGGTGGACGCGCACCTGGCCGCGATGCAGGTCGCCGTGCCGGGGCGCCACGAGTACGAAGTGGAGGCCGAACTGCTGCGGGTGGTGCGCGGCCGCGGCGCGGTGCCGGCGTTCGCGCCGATCGTCGCCGGCGGCGCGAATGCGTGCGTGATGCACTACCAGAGCAACCGCGCGACGTTGCGCGACGGCGAACTGCTGCTGATCGACGCCGGCGCCGAACTGGACTGCTACGCGTCCGACATCAGCCGCACGTTCCCGGTCAACGGCCGCTACAGCCGTGAGCAGCGCGCGCTGTACGAAGTGGTGCTGGCCGCGCAGCTGGCGGCGATCGACGAGGTGCGCCCGGGCCGGCCGTTCGGCGCCGCGCACACGGTGGCGGTGCGCGTGCTGGCCGAAGGCCTGTGCGAGCTCGGCCTGCTCAAGGGCGATGCCGACGCGGCGATCGCCGACGGCAGCTACCAGCGCTACTTTCCGGCCAAGACCGGCCACTGGCTGGGGCTGGACGTGCACGACGTGGGCGACTACCGGGTCGACGGCGAATCGCGCCTGCTCGAACCGGACATGGTGCTGACCGTGGAGCCGGGCCTGTACGTGCCGCCGGACGACCGCTCGGTGGCCGAGCGCTGGCGCGGCATCGGCATCCGCATCGAGGACGATGTGGCGGTGACCCGCGACGGCAACGAAGTGCTGACCGCCGCGGTGCCGAAGGAGGCCGAGGCGATCGAGGCGTTGCTGGCCGGACGCTAGGTCAGTTCGTCCGGCAACTCCGAGTCGTCATGCAGGCGGTTCGCCTTGTCGGTAGCGTGCACTTCATACCACATCGCGTTGAGGATCGCGAAGGCGCAGGCCAGGCCCAGCCCGAGGATCCATGAGAAATACCACATCAGCCCATACTCCCTTCAATAACCGCCGTGCGCCTTGCGCACCTGCTCCAGCGTGACCCGTCCGCGCATCACCCGGTACACCCAGCCGGTGTAGAGGATGACGATCGGCAACAGCACGAGGGTGGCCAGCAGCATCAGCTGCAGCGTGCCGCGACTCGACGAGGCGTCCCACACGGTGAGGCTGGAACGCGGGTCGAGACTGGACGGCAGCAGGAACGGGAACAGCGCGAAGCCGGCCGAGGCGATCGTGCTGCCGACCATCAGGCTGCTGGCGATGAAACCGGTCACGCTGCGCCGGCCGACCAGTGCCTGCACGCCGACTGCCGAGGCCAGCGCCAGCAGCGGCGCGGCCCAGAACCACGGGTAGCGCATGTAGCCGGCAAACCAGCTGCCGCCGTGGGCGACCTGCTTGTACAGCGGATTGGAAACGCCCTCGGTCACCACCGGGCCGGTGATCGCGTAGCCGGGGATGCCATAGGCCAGCCACACGCCGGCCAGCACGTACAGCGCGGCAAACACCAGGGTCGCCCAGCGCGCGATCGCCACCGCGCGCGCCGCGATGGCGTGATCCGCCTTCAACGCGGCGAAGCAGGCGCCGTGGGCCAGCAGCATGCCCAGCGAGACCAGCCCGCACAGCAGCGCGAAGGGATGCAGCAAGTCGATGAAGCCGCCATGCCAGTTCATGCGCAAGTCGTCGTCGAAGCGGAACGGCAGGCCGAGGAACAGATTGCCGAACGCGACACCGGCCACCAGCATCACCACCAGCCCTGAGGCGGTGAGCACCCAATCCCACAGCGAGGCCCAGCGCGGGTCGTGGATCTTGCCGCGGAAGTTGAAGCCGACCGGACGCAGGATCAGCGCCAGCAGCACCAGAGCGATCGCCATGTACATGCCGGAAAACGACACCGCGTAGAGCATCGGCCACGCCGCGAATGCGGCGCCGCCGGCCAGGATGAACCACACCTGGTTGCCTTCCCAGGTCGGCTCGATGCCTTCCAGCAGCACCTTGCGTTCCTCGTTGTCGCGGCCCAGCACTTTCAACAGGCCGGCGACGCCGAAGTCGAAGCCGTCCATGATCGCGAAGCCGATCAGCAGCGTGCCGAGCAAGGCCCACCAGATCACCCGCAGCGTGGCGTAGTCAAGCATGGCGATATCCTCAGTGCCGGCCGGAGGGGATGGCGGCAACCGCCGGAGGCCAGATGCCCAACCCGTCCGGTCCCTTGCGGGCGAACTTCAGCATCAGCACCACGTCGACCACCGCCAGTACGGTGTAGAACAGCACGAAGCCGGCAAGCGAGGTGAGGATCTGGCCCATGCTCACTGCCGACACGCCCAGCGCCGTCGGCAGCACGCCCTCGATCGCCCATGGCTGGCGGCCGTATTCGGCCACGATCCAGCCCAGTTCGCTCGCGATCCACGGCAGCGGCAGGCTCCACAGCGCCAGGCGCAGGTACCAGCGCTGGCTGTCCAGCGTGCGCGTGCTGGCCTTCCAGAACGAGAACGCGAACAGCGCGATGAAATAGAAGCCGCAGCCGACCATGATGCGGAATGTCCAGAACAGCACCGGCACGTTCGGGATCGTGCTGTCGGCGGCCTTCTGGATGTCCGCCGGGGTGGCCTGGCGCGGATCGTCGACGTACTTCTTCAGCAGCAGCGCGTAGCCGAGATCCTTGTCGTGCGCGGCCAGCGTGGCCTTGGCCTGCGCGTTGTCCCTGTCCTGGCGCAGCATCAGCATCGCGTCATAGGCCTGGATGCCGTTGCCGATGCGGCCCTTGGCGGCGTCCACCAGTTCCGCGATGCCGGGCATCGTTTCGTCGAGCGAACGGGTACCGATCAGGCCCATCACCCAGGGAATCTTCACCGCGGCGTGGGTGGTGCGCTGCTGCACGTCCGGGATGCCGAACAGGGTGAACGAGGCCGGTGCCGGCTCGGTGTGCCACATCGCCTCGATCGCCGCCATCTTCATCTTCTGGTTCAGCGACACGCTGTAGCCGGACTCGTCGCCCAGCACCACCACCGACAGCGCCGCCGCCAGCCCGAAGCTGGCCGCCACCGTCATCGAGCGCCTGGCGAAATCGACATTGCGCCCGCGCAGCAGGTACCACGCGCTGATCGACAACACGAACATCGAACCCAGCACATAGCCGGCGCTCACCGTATGCACGAACTTGTCCTGCGCCACCGGGTTGAACAGCACCGCGGAGAACGAGGTCACCTCCATGCGCATCGTCGCCGGGTTGAACGCGGCGCCGGCCGGGTTCTGCATCCATGCGTTCGCCACCAGGATCCACAGCGCCGACAGGCTGGTGCCCAGCGCGAGGAACCAGGTCACCAGCAGGTGCTTGATCCGCGAGATGCGCTCCCAGCCCATGAAGAACACGCCGACTAGGGTGGCTTCGAGGAAGAACGCCATCAGGCCCTCGATCGCCAGCGGTGCACCGAAGATGTCGCCGACGTAGTGCGAGTAGTACGCCCAGTTCATGCCGAACTGGAACTCCATCGTCACCCCGGTGGCCACGCCCATCGCGAAATTGATGCCGAACAGCACGCCCCAGAACTGCACCATGCGCTTCCACACCTCGCGCCCGGTCATCACGTAGACGCTCTCCATGATGGCCAGCATCCACACCAGCCCCAGCGTCAGCGGCACGAACAGGAAGTGGTACAGCGCGGTCAGCGCGAACTGCAGGCGCGACAGCGTGACGACATCGGCGTCGATCAGGATCATGGCTGGGCTTCCGGCGGTGCGTGGGCGGTGGGGGCCAGCCGCTGTGCGATCGCATCCGGGCTGACGTCGGGTTTCGGCTGCGGCGCGAACACCACCCACCAGATCAAGGTGAGCGCCGCGATCTTCAACGCGACGATGCCGAACAGCTCAAGCGTCAGCCGGCGCAGCGGCCGTCGCGGTGTGCTGAAGCTTTCGGGTGGAGCGTGGGAGACCGCGGAACGGGACATGCGACGGATCCCTGCATTGCCTGCCCATCAGCATACGCCGAGCGGATGTGGGCGTGGTGTGGAGGAATGTCGCAGCGAGATCTCGCTGGCCCCGCTCAACCTTGATGATTGAAGAGCGGTGCGTTCGATCATCTGCGGAAAGGCATTTCTCTTGAAGCAAAAGCTCAAGTGCAGAGCGATCGATCGCCTACGGCGACCGAGTCACTTTTCTCTTGCGTGGCCAAGAGAAAAGTAACCAAAAGAGAAGGCCACCCCGCTTACGCGCCTTGCGGGCATCCCTGCCCGCAAGGTCCGCGGTCGGGTTACGGGGTTTGTCGACAGGGCATCCTGCCCTGACGCCAAACTGGTTCGCATCCATGCGAACCACCCTGCGGGCTCTCCTCCACCCGCCCGCCGCTTCAGAGGGGCCCCGGGTAGAGCAGCGGGCCATCGTGGCCCGCACTCTTCAAAAGGGCCGATCAAAAACAGAGCAACGGCAAAGCGATACCTTGCTCCGGCTGTTGTCTTGCTTCGCTTCTGCGCTTTATCACCGAGTGCGGGCCACGATGGCCCGCTGCTCTACCCGGGGTCCCTTGCGCGGCGATGAGTCGGGGTCGACAGGCCGCGCAGCGGGCATCGACAGGGATGTCGATGCCCTTTCGACCGGACAGGAGTCCGGTCGAAAAGCCCGGCCCCGGCTCACGGACTTGCCGGGCAGGAGCTCGGCAAGCGCCAAGTGGGGTGGCCTTTCTCTTTGGTTAGCTTTCTCTTTGGCCACGCAAAGAGAAAGTAACTCGGCCTCCGAAGGAGGCCGAAAGCTCATGCTCGTGACCAGCGATCACGCGACAAAAGCGTCGCGACTGAAGTCGCTCCCACAACATCCTGCTCGGCGTGGAGCAGATGCGGCTCAGCTCAGGCGAACGCATCGCGAGTGAGGTTTTCCGGCGCACCGTCGGTGCACACCACGTCGTCCTCGATGCGGATGCCGCCATATTGGCGGAATGCGTCGATCTTCGCCCAGTCGATGTCGCCGGCGAACGGCTTGTCGCGCAGTTCGGCCAGCAGCATGTCGATGAAGTACAGGCCGGGTTCGATCGTCACCACCATCCCCGGTTCCAGCACGCGGGTCAGGCGCAGGTAGGGGTGGCCGTCCGGGCGCGCGATCGTGCCGCCGCGTTCGCTCTGCTGGAAGCCGGCGACGTCGTGCACCTGCAGGCCGATCGGGTGGCCGAGGCCGTGCGGGAAGAACGCGCTGCTGACGCCGGACTCGACCGCGCTTTCCGCGCTCATGCGGATGAAGCCGTGTTCGCGCAGCACGCCGGCCAGCACGTGGTGGGCGTGGATGTGCAGCTCGGGGTAGCTCTGGCCGGCGCGCACTTTCGCCACGAAACCCTGCTGGGCGGCATCGACGCTGTCGATCAGTGCCTGGAACTCGGCCGCCTGCGGCGCGGCGTAGGTGCGCGTGATGTCGCTGGCATAGCCGGCGGCGCTGGCGCCGGCGTCGATCAGGAACGAGCGGCTGTGCACCGGCGGCGTGCGGTCGAAGTGCGTGTAGTGCAGCACCGCGCCGTGTTCGTTCAGGCCGACGATGCTGGCGTAGGGCAATTCGGCGTCGATCTGGCGCGCGGCGGCGAGGTAGGTCAGGTGGATGCCGAATTCACTGCGGCCGGCGCGGAACGCGGCTTCGGCGGCGCGGTGCGCGCGTGTGCCGGTGCGGCTGGCTTCGCGCATCAGCGCCAGTTCGTACGGGGTCTTGTACGAACGGTGCCAGTGCAGGCAGTCGAGCACGGGTGGCGGGTTGTTGGCCTCCACGCCATCGATGCCGGGGCAGGCCGGCGCGATCACCGCGCGCTTGCCGGCCGGCAGCTGCGCGACGGCTTCCGCCGCGCTGCGCACGATGACGATGTCGAAGTGCTCGACCCAATAGCCGTGTGGCGCTTGCGGCACCACATGCCAGTAGTCGCGCGGCTGCACGAACACCAGCTTCGGCTTCGTCCCCGGGGTGTACGCGATCCAGCTGCCCGGCGCGTCGGTCAGTGGCAGCCAGTGCTTGAAGTGCGAGCTGACCACGAACGGGTAGTCCTGGTCGTCGAGGAACTTGCGCAGCGGCGTGCCGGCGGCGACCAGCAGGTGGTCGAAACCGCCGAGTGCGAGCGCGCGGTCGGCGCGTTCGCGCACGGTGGTCAGGTGGTGCGGATACAGCGAGGCGAGTTGATCGTGCATGGTGACTCCTCGACAGCGGGCTGCCGGATCGCCTGCGCGCGCCGTGGCCGCCGCCGGCAGGCCTCCGCGCAGGGCCTGGTTACAGCCCGTGGTGAACTGGGGAAGGGAAGGCAGGCACGCATGATGACGCGCGTGCGGCGCGATCGCCAGTGAAGCGCCTGCCGACGCGGCGTCAGTCCTGCGCCAGCCAGCTCTCGAGCCGGGCGGCGTCGGCGTCGGTGATCGCCACGATGCGGTAACCGGCCCAGATCTGCCCCGAGCTGGCGGCGGCCTCGTGCCACTGCTCCTGGATGCCGACTTCGATCGGCTGCGACTGGGCCAGCAACCGGCCCGCGCCGGGCAGGGTCATGCTGACCTGGTACAGCGCCTCGCTGCGCGGCGCCTGCGCGCTGATCAGCAGCATGCCGGTGCTGGACAGGTTGCCCAGGTGGCCCATCGGCAGGCCGCTGATCACGTCGGTGACGATGGCGTTGACGGTGGCGCGTTTGCGTTCGGCGCGGCGCTGGTTGCTGATGTTCATCGGCGCGCGGCCTCCGGCGGGGTGGAATGGCGCGGCCCGGCCGCCTGGCGCAGGCTGCCGGTGAGGCCGCGCCAGGCCCGGTCGAGCAGGCTCTCCGGCTGCGCCGGCACCTCGCACACGCGGCCGCTGGCCACTTCGTGGGCGAGTTGCGCCAGGCTCATTTCCTCGCCGCGCTGGCCGCGCCGGCTGACCAGCAGGCAGCGCCCGGACATCGGCGAGTACCAGGCCAGCTTGCGCCGGGCGATCTGCCCGGTGGCCGGGTCGATGAACTCGAACCAGCTGCCGAACGGCAACTCACGCAGGTGCTGCTCGATGAGCTGCTGGCGCGGGTCGGCCGTTGCAGCCGCTGGCGCGGCGGTCGATACGGGGCCGCTGGCAGGCTCGTGGGCGGCTTGCTGTTCGCCCAGCCGCTGGTGCTGCTTCAGGCGCAACGCGAGATCGGTGGCGCTGGGCAGTTCCACGGCGGGGTCGGGCTTGCCGGCGCCGAGCAGCCGCTGCGCCACCTGCACCGCCTCCTCGGCGTGCATGCCGATCTGCTGCAGGCCGGACTCCACTTCCACCTGCAGTTGCAGGCGGTCATCCACCGGCAGGCGGCCGAGCAGCTGGTCGGTGATCGCCAGTTGCGCGTGGAACGGTTCGCTGTCCTCGCCATGCCGCAGCAGGGTCAGCGCCAGCACGTCGGACCAGGCGCGGTCGAGCAGGGCGCGCAGCAGGCCGCGCGGCGGCGATTGCACGAAGCGTTCGGCCATCAGCTCGCCGGCGCGATGGCGCGCCTGGTCCAGCCGCTCGCGTCCCTGCGCCGCTTCCACGTGGCGCCGCTCGGCGGCCTGCGCCTTGCGCGTGAGCAAGGCCAGGTGATGTTCGATGTCGGCCAGCAGCGTCGTGTACAGGCCGGCGCTGGGCGGCTCCTGGCGGGCGCGGTTGACCAGTTCTTCGAGCTTGGTCGCGAGCGGCCGGTTGCTCTCGTCGTCGCTGCCGTCGAGCCAGTCGTTCGCCGCCGCGGTCACCGTGTCCAGCAGCCGGCGCGCCGGGTGTTCGCGCTTCTCGAAGAAGCCGTGGTCGGCCACCGCCATGCGCAGCACCGGCAGTTGCAGGTCGCTGAGCAGATGGTGGGCGTTGCCGCCCTGCTGCAGTTGATGGCCGAGCTGCTCGAACAGCCGCGCGACCAGTTCCACCGTGTCGCCCTGTTCGTCGCTGAGCTGGGTGCGCGGCGCGTCGCCGGGTTTGCCGAAGTTGAGCTGGGCCAGCAGTTCCTCGCGCAGCCGCGCGGCGGTGCGCAGTTCGCGGCCGGCCTGGTCGGTGACCTGGGCCAGGTGCTGCTGCAGGGCGTCCAGCGCGGACTGCAGCTCCTGCTCGCTGGCGGCGCGGCTGGCGGTGCGGCCACCGCCGTCCTGGCCGACGCGTTGCCGCGCCAGCAGGTCGCGCAGGGATTCCAGCACCTCGATCGGATCGCCGCCGGAGCCGCCGGCCTGGGTGGCGCCGGCGTGGCTGGCGGTCGCTGCCGGCTCGCTGGCCGCCGCGGGATTGCCGGCGACGGGACGCGCCCGTTTGCCGATCTGCCGCGGGATCGGAATGCTGCGCAACTGCGGCAGGATGCCGTCGCCCTGCAGGTGGGCGTTGATGGTGTCGTACAGCGGCGCCAGCGCCTGGATCACCCACTGGTCGAAGTGCTGCAGCAGCAGCAGCTGATGTTTCAGCGGCAGTTCCAGTTCGACGCCGGCTTCATGGCATGCCTGCGCCAGCGCGTGCGGGCCCAGCGGCAGCGCCTGGCCTTCCAGCGGCGGTGCGCCGACCAGCACCGCGAGCCGATGGCCCAGTTCGTACAGCACGCTGCTGTGGCGCACTTCGCCGCGGGCGCCCAGCTGCTCCAGTGTCATCGATACTTCCTGCTCGCCGGGATCGACCAATTCCAGCGTTTGCCATGGCTTTGCGTTGGCGGTGGCCACGGCTGGCGCGATCCTGGCATGGTCGATCTCGCCGAGCGCGGTGCCGAGGTGTTCCATGAAACGCTGCGCGAAGGTGGTGCGGTCCTGCAGCACGCGTTGCCGGCTGGCGAAGCAATCCTGCTGCTCGCCAGCGTGGTGCGCGCGTTCGGCCAGCGCAAAAAGCTGCTTCTCGAATTCACTCAGGCAACGGCGCAGGGGTTCCTGCAATCCCTCCACGCACAGCGTGTAGCTGGCCTCCAGCAGGCGTTGCGCGCGGGCAGGCCGGCGCGCGCCGCCGAGGTGGCCGCCCTGATGCGGCGCAGACGAGTGACGTCGATCGTGTCCGACATCCATGCATGAACCTGTGAATTCCCCCGGAGAGGCAAGTCTATGCCGGTTGCGGCGGCTATGCCATCCGGTCGCCATGCGTCCGGAGCGCTTTTTTTCAGTCGAGGAAAATACCGATCACGTCGTTCAGGAATCGCTGGCCCAGCGCCGTGGTGTGCAGCCGTTGCGGGTCGTCATGCAGCCAGCCGCGATGGCGCGCCGCCGCCAGTGCGGCGGCGATGCGTTCCGGTGGCAGGCCGGTGCGCTCGGCGAATGCGGCCATCGGCACGCCGTCGACCAGGCGCAGCGCATTGAGCATGTACTCGAACGGGAGTTCGTTGACGCCGACCACGTTGTCGCCACCGATCCGCGCGGCGCCGCCGTTGGCCTCGAGGTAAGCGCGCGGGCCACGGGTCTTCCAGCGCCGGTGCACCTGGCCGCTGGCCGCGTCGCTGAGCTTGCCGTGGGCGCCGGCACCGATGCCGAGGTAGTCGCCGAACTGCCAGTAGTTGAGGTTGTGCACGCAGCGCCGCCCGGGCTGCGCATACGCGGAGATCTCGTACTGGCCGTAGCCGGCGGCGGACAGACGCGCCTCGCAGGCTTCCTGCATCGCCCAGGCGTGGTCGTCGTCCGGCAGCGGCGGGGGGTTGGCGGCGAACGCGGTGTTCGGTTCCAGCGTGAGCTGGTAGTGCGATATGTGCGTGGGCGCCAGCGCGACCGCGCGCTCGACGTCGGCCAGCGCGCCGTCCAGGGTCTGTTGCGGCAGCGCGTACATCAGGTCGAGGTTGATGTTGCTGAAGCCGGCATCCTGCGCCGACTTCACCGCCGCCTCGGCCTCGCCGGCCGAATGGATGCGGCCGAGCCGCTTCAGCTTGTCGTCGTCGAAACTCTGCACGCCGAAGGAAATGCGGTTGACGCCGGCCGCCAGGTAGCCGTCGAAGCGGCCGTGCTCGACCGTGCCGGGGTTGGTTTCCAGGGTGATTTCGGCGTCGGCTGGCAGCGGCAGGCGTTCGCGCACGCCGTCGAGCAGGCGCGCGATCAGTTCGGGCGAAAACAGGCTCGGTGTACCGCCGCCGAAGAACACGCTGAGCAAGGGCCGGCTGATCCCCGGGCGACCGGTGAGCGCCGCGGCGAAGTCGGCACGGTCGGCGTCGAGGTCGGCCAGCAGGTGGTCGATGTAGTCGGCGTACGGCGGCGGTTCGCTGCGCAGGCCGTGCGAGTTGAAGTCGCAGTACGGGCACTTCTTCACGCACCACGGCATGTGGACGTACAGCGACAACGGTGGCGCGGCGAGGCTCATGCGTGGTGCAGTTCGCGCAGCCGTCCGTGCAGCAGGGCCAGCGCCTGGCCGCGGTGGCTGAGGCGGTTCTTCAGTGCGTCGTCCATCTCGGCGACGCTCTGGTCATACCCTTCGGGCAGGAATACCGGGTTGTAGCCGAAACCGCCGCTGCCGCGGCCTTCGGTGAGGATGCGACCGTGCCAGCGTGCCTCGGCGATCAGCGGGGCCGGGTCGTCGGCGTGCTGCAGCAATACCAGCACGCAGATGAAGAACGCGCCGCGCCGTTCCGTCGGCACGCCGTCGAGGGCGAGCAACAGCTTGGCGTTGTTCGCTGCGGCGTCGCCGTGGCTGCCGCCGTAGCGCGCCGAGTACAGTCCGGGCGCGCCGCCGAGGTAGTCCACGCACAGGCCCGAGTCGTCCGCCAGCGCGGGCAGGCCGCTGGCCCCCCGCGCGGCGTGGCGGGCCTTGAGCAGGGCGTTCTCGACGAAGGTGAGCCCGGTTTCCCCGGCGTCGGCGATGCCCAGACTGGCCTGGGGCACGACTTCCAGGCCGCTGTCGGCGAGCAGCGCGCCGAATTCCTTCAGCTTGCCGGGATTGCTGCTGGCCAGCACGATGCGTTGCATGTGGATACGGGTCTCCTGAACCTTGTTGCCCTCTCCCCTTGCCCTCTCCCGCAGGCGGGAGAGGGGGGGTGATCGTCGCGCTGCGCGCGACAGCGCTATTTGATTGGAGTGGAAGCGGCCAGCGCCGCGCGCTGTGCCGCGACCAGTTCGCCGATGCCTTTCTCGGCCAGCATCAGCAGCGCGTCCATCTCGTCGCGGCGGAAGGCATGGCCTTCGGCGGTGCCCTGCACCTCGATGAAGCCGCCGCCGTCGTTCATCACCACGTTCATGTCGGTGTCGCAGCCGGAGTCCTCGATGTAATCGAGGTCGAGCACCGGCACGCCCTGATAGATGCCGACCGACACCGCGGCGACCGCGCCGACGATCGGGTTGCGCTTGAGGTTCTCGCGCTTCATCAGCAGGTTCACCGCATCGACCAGGGCCACGTAGGCGCCGGTGATCGCCGCGGTGCGGGTGCCGCCGTCGGCCTGCAGCACGTCGCAGTCCAGCGTGATCACGCGCTCGCCCAGCGCCTGGCGGTTGACGCAGGCGCGCAGGCTGCGGCCGATCAGCCGCTGGATTTCCATGGTGCGGCCGCCCTGGCCGCCGCGCGCGGCTTCACGCTGCATGCGGGTGTTGGTGGCGCGCGGCAGCATGCCGTATTCGGCGGTGATCCAGCCCTCGCCCTTGCCGCGCAGCCAGGCCGGCGCGCGATCCTCGATGCTGGCGGTGCACAGCACGCGGGTGTCGCCGAAGCTCACCAGCACCGAACCCTCGGCGTGGCGGGTGTAGTGGCGTTCGATGCTGACGGTGCGCAGCTGGTCGCTGGCGCGACCACTGGGGCGAGTGGCGGAATTCATGGGGAGTGGCCGGATTGGGCAAGGTTGGACCGGAGAGTTTACCATTGCGTCCTTTCCCTTATGTCCGGAAGGCACCGATGATCCGCAGCATGACGGCTTATGCCAGTGCCGAAACCACCGGCCCCGCCGGCACGCTCAGCTGCGAGCTGCGCACGGTCAACCACCGCTACCTGGAGCTGAGTCCGCGGCTGCCGGACGAGTTGCGCGGTTTCGAGTCGCAGTTGCGCGAGCGCGTCGCGGCGAAATTGTCGCGCGGAAAACTCGACCTGACCGTGCGTTTGCGCGGTGGCGAGGCGCGCGGCGATTCGCTGCACGTCGACACCGCGCTGTTGTCGCGCCTGTCGGAACTGAACCTGGACATGGCCGCGCTGTTTCCCGGCCTCCAGGTGCAGTTCACCGAGCTGCTGCGATTCCCCGGCGTGATGCAGCAGGCCGAAGTCGATCCGGAAGCGCAGCAGGCCGCGTTGTTCGAGGTGCTCGACCGCGCGCTGGATGCGCTCACCGCCACCCGCGAGCGCGAAGGCGAGAAGCTGGGCGAGATCCTGCGCGACAAGCTGGACGCGATCGAACGCGTGGTCGCCGACGTGCACGGCTGGATGCCGGAGATCCGCACCGCACTGCGCACCCGGCTGGAAACGCGGCTGGCCGATTTGAAGCAACCGGTCGAGCCGGGCCGGCTGGAGCAGGAACTGGTGCTGCAGATCACCCGCACCGACGTCGACGAGGAACTCGACCGGCTCAGCACGCACATCGGCGAGACGCGCCGCGTGCTGGGGCTGAAGGAACCGGTCGGCCGGCGGCTGGACTTCCTGATGCAGGAATTCAACCGCGAGGCGAACACGCTGGGCTCCAAGTCGGTCGACGCGCGCAGCACCAATGCCGCGGTCGAGCTGAAGGTGCTGATCGAGCAGATGCGCGAGCAGGTGCAGAACATCGAATGAAGATATGCGCGCCGATCCTGGTTCCACGCAAGCCGTGGCCCCTCTCCCCAACCCTCCTCCACCCGCAAGGGGACTCCCTTTGGTCGCCGGCGGGGAGAGGGAGCGAACGTGCTGCGCATCTTTATGAGTATTGAAGAAGGCACGCTGTTCGTGGTCGCCGCGCCGTCCGGCGCCGGCAAGTCCACCCTGGTCAACGCGCTGCTCGAGCGCGAGCGCGCAATCTCGCTGTCGGTGTCGCATACCACGCGGCCGCCGCGGCCGGGCGAGACATACGGGCGGCACTACTACTTCGTCGAGCGCGCCGAGTTCGAGCGCGAGATCGCCGAGGGCGTGTTTCTCGAACACGCCGAGGTGCACGGCAACCTGTACGGCACCTCGCGCACCACGGTGCAGGAGCTGCTGGCGCAGGGGCGCGACGTGCTGCTGGAGATCGACTGGCAGGGCGCCCAGCAGATCCGCCGCAGCAAGCCCGATTGCGTCAGCGTGTTCATCCTGCCGCCGTCGCGGGCGGAACTCGAACGGCGCCTGCGTGGTCGTGGTTCGGACAGCGCCGAGGTGATCGAGCGCCGGCTGCGCAATTCGCGCGGCGAGATCGCCCACGCGCACGAGTTCGACTACATCCTGGTCAACGACGTGTTCGACGAGGCGCTGGCCGGGCTGCAGGCGATCGTGCGGGCGGTGCGCCTGCGCAGCGCGCTGCAGTGGCACCGGCACGAGGCGCTGATCAACGAGTTGCTGGCTGCCGGGGCCTGAGTGTTCGTCACATGGCCTTCGAACGGCGCTTCCGCTACCTTGTCCGTCTCCCCATCGCTGCCGCCTCCCATGACCGAGCCCGTTCGCACCACGCCTGACGACCCCGCCCTGGTGCGGATCCGTGGCCTGACCACGGTGCTCAACGGCAAGATCATCTTCGATGCGCTGGACCTGGACATCCCGCGCGGCAAGATCACCTCGATCATGGGCCCCAGCGGTACCGGCAAGACGACCCTGCTCAAGCACATCACCGGCCAGATGCATGCCGACGCCGGCAGCATCCTGGTCAACGGCGAGGATGTCGCCGGAATGTCGCGCGAACAGCTGTACAAGATGCGCGAGGGAGTGGGCTACCTGTTCCAGAATTCGGCCCTGCTGACCGATTTCGACGTGTTCGAGAACGTGGCATTCCCGCTGCGCCAGCACACCCGCCTGCCCGAGGTGCTGATCCGCGACCTGGTGCTGATGAAATTGCAGGCGGTGGGTCTGCGTGGCGCCGCCCGGCTGATGCCTAACGAGCTGTCCGGCGGCATGGCGCGGCGGGTCGCATTGGCGCGGGCGATCGTGTTCGACCCGATGCTGATCCTCTACGACGAGCCGTTCGTCGGGCTCGACCCGGTGGCGCTGAACCAGGTGCTGAAACTGATCCTCACGCTTAACCGCACGCTCGGTATCACCAGCGTGCTGGTGTCGCACGAGCTGGCCGCGGTGGAGCAGATCGCCGACCACGTGATGCTGCTGTCCAACGGCAAGGTGGTGGCGCAGGGCGATCCCAGGACCATCGCCAGCGACGGTTCGGCGTGGACCCGGCAGTTCTTCGGCGGCGAGGCGGACGGTCCGATTCCGTTCCGCTATCCGGCGGGCGACTATGCGACCGAATTGGGTTTTGCCGGGGCGAAGGAATGAACCAGAACGCGTCGCAAGGCAACAATGTGGTGACCCAGTCACTGACCCAGATCGGCAACTGCGGCCTGTTCCTGCTGACCCTGCTGGCGGCGATTCCGCGCAGCTTCCGCTACGTGCGCGAGACGGTCCGCCAGTTGTGGTTCGTCGGTGCGATGAGCCTGACCATCATCATGGTCTGCGGCCTGTTCGTCGGCATGGTGCTGATGCTGCAGCTCTACCACGTGCTGTCGATCTTCGGCGGCACCTCGGCCAGCGGCATGGTGGTGGCGCTGTCGGTGTATCGCGAGCTGGGCCCGGTGGTGACGGCGCTGCTGTTCGCCGGGCGCGCCGGCACCGCGATCACCGCCGAGATCGGCCTGATGCGCGCCACCGACCAGATTTCCGCGATGGAGATGATGGCGGTGGACCCGATCGCCTATGTCGCCACCCCGCGCTTCCTGGCGGGCCTGATCGCGATGCCGCTGCTGTGTTGCGTGTTCTGCGCGATGGCGGTGTTCGGCGGGCATCTGGTCGGCGTGACCTGGCTGGGCATCGACAACGGCACGTTCTGGTCGAACATGACCGCCCAGGTCGACGTGCACACCGACATCGTCAACGGCGTGCTGCTGAAGAGCCTGGCGTTCGGTGCCGTGGTTTCGCTGATCGCCGTGTTCCAGGGCTTCACCACGCCACCGACCAGTGAAGGCGTGGCCTATGCCACCACCCGCACCGTGGTCGCCTCGTCGATCGCGATCCTGGCGCTGGATTTCGTGCTTACCGCGTTTCTCATGTGAGTGTGCTGACGTGACTGCCATGACCTATCGTTTTCCGAGGATTCTGCCGTGAGCCAACCGAGAAGTTCGTATGCCGTCGGCACCGGCCTGTTCATCGTGCTGGGCTTCGCCGCGCTGGCCTACCTGGCCACCCAGACCAGTTCGGTGGCGAACGTGCGCCAGGGCGACAGCTATACCGTCGAGGCGCAGTTCACCAACATCGGCCAGCTGAAGGAGCGTGCGCCGGTGAAGATCGCCGGCGTGCGGGTCGGCCAGGTGCAGTCGATCACGCTGAAGCCGGGCCACGACGTGGCCGACGTGAAGCTGTCGATCGACAAGAGCTACGACAGGATTCCACTGGATTCGGTGGCGACGATCTTCACCAGCGGCCTGCTCGGCGACCAGTACGTGGGCATCGAGTACGGCAGCGCGAAGCAGGCGGTGGCCGCCGGCGGCACGCTGGCGCGAACCAAGTCGACCCAGCCGCTGGAGGAGATGCTGGGCAAGTTCTTCGGCGCCGGCGGGGTGGTCGACAATGTCGGCGGCAGCTACACGGTGAAGGCGGGCTTCACCAATGTCGGCACGCTTTCGGCCGGTGCGCCGGTGAAGATGGCCGGCGTGGTGATCGGCAGCGTGCAGTCGGTGCATGCCGACCCGGTCAAGCTGAATGCCGAGGTCGTGCTGTCGATCGACAAGCGCTACGACGCGATTCCCGACGATTCGGCCGCCGCGGTGTTCACCAGCGGTTTGATCGGCAGCCAGTATGTTGCGATCCAGCCGGGCGGTTCGCCCGACTCGCTCAAGGACGGCGACGAGATGATCCTGACCCAGTCCGCGATGCAGCTGGAGGACCTGATCGGCAAGTTCCTGGTCAACGGTTCGCCCAGTGACAAGAAGGATGCCGGCAACGGCAGCAAATAGCCCGCCATTCCCACCGGCTCGCTGAGCCGGTTCTGTTGGAGGAGTTACCCATGTTGCGCAGACTGGCCTTGCCACCGCCATCGCGTTTGGCACCG